>CAIPEB010000712.1 GCA_903863885.1 uncultured Planctomycetaceae bacterium
ATCTCCAGGTCGAGCTTGTCCAGGTCGTCAACCATCTTCTGCCGACGCTCCCGCAGTTTCTCGGGCGTCGGCGGCTGGTAGTTGGGAGCCCGCTTGATTCGTTCGGTCAGTTCAGCAGCCCGCGTCAACAGGTCGTCATGTTCTCGCTCCAGATCGGCGGCGGTCGGCTCGATAGCCTTGGGCGGATTCTTCACGCCGTCCAGCCATTCGTTGACGCGGCCACGCTTCCGTTCCGTAACAGCCCTCTCGTCCAAGCTCGCATACTCGGCCGGATCGTACTTCACGGTCCCGTGGTAGACCAGCCGCCCCGGCCTGCCAATCGGCCCATTGAAGTGCTGGCCACACGCCGAACAGTCGTGCTCGTGCGAACCGCCACCACTGATCGGAATGTCCTCGATGTCCTCCTGGCCGCACTTCGGGCACGTCCAGACGATGCTGCGAAACTCGGTTACTACGCTGGTCCTGTCCACGTCACTCTCCCATTCTCGCCATGACACAATCCTCGATCGCATCCCGCACGTTCGCACCGTAGCCGAAAAACCGCTTCCCGTCACTGTCCATCGTCCATGTCGCCCGAACCGAGACGTTCGCCTCACCTTCCTCGCGATCAAACCTCACCGATCCTTCGGACAGCATGACCGAAATCGTCGTGCAGAGTGGGTTGTCGCATGTGGAACTCACTGCTTTTTCTCCTGCCGATCTTTGCGACGTTGCACGACCTTCAACGCATCAGGGTCAGGAGTGAACTCTGCCTCGGCTTCGTCCACAATCTTCATTGCATCCGAATCTCTCAAACATGGTCTGCTCTCTGCGAACAATTCAAATGCTTCACCAAGCTTTGACAGGCATCCGCTCACCTTGTCCAGACTTTGGGCCGTCTGTCTCTGCGCATCGAGGCCGGCGTCATACCGCTGCTCAAGCGCGGTTCGCTGGCCGTTGTTGACTGCGTTGATCCGCTGCTCCAGTTCGGCCAGCCGAAGGTCCTTCTGCTTCCAGGCTTCCAACAGCAGAGCGAGACCCGTCTTTCCGATCAGATACAGCGTGTAGCAGAGTGCGATGGCTAAAGCGATCGGGAACCCTACTTCACGGACAAACTCAATGGCCTCTGTCATCTTATGTGGTCAATCTACCGCCGAACTGGCGGGGCTTGGGTGATCACGTCGGGCACGGGCGGACGATGCTTGTCGTGCGAATCACGGGCGGGCTTTGCGGCGGAAGAATCATCGTGTCAATCTCTCAATCAGTGCGTCCCCGGCCGCGTGGATGTCTCCGCTGGCGTACAGTCGGCGGCCTTTGGTTTCGATGTCGGCAAGGACGGCGGCGAGTTCTCGACTGATCGTGCGCTCGGCGATGCGTCGAACGAGTCGGCAGCGGTCGCCGATGTGCGAGCGGCCCACGAGCGATCCCGTGATCGCTGTTTTGCCCGCTGGAATTTCAGTTGCTCGTAGAACCATCTCGACATAATGTAACTCTTCTCTTGGTCCGATGCTCCCGTAAACGTCCGTCGTCAGTACCACGCAACCGTCTGCGATTCGCGTTCTCCGCTCGACGACAAAACCTCGAATCCGTAGCCTGTACCCGTATTCGACTGATCCGTCTCTGGCTCGGTCGGTGGCGTA
>CAIPEB010000713.1 GCA_903863885.1 uncultured Planctomycetaceae bacterium
GCCACCGACATGCGGTTGCGAGTTCCCATCAGGTGGTGCACTCCGCGCCGACGATGACCCACTTCGCTTCGTCGCGAAAGTATTGAATGAGAAGCTCGGAGTTCGCGGCCACGGCCTGGTTGCCGTCCAACCAGTTGAGGTGCGCCGTGACCGATTCCGTGGCCGAGCCGTTGCGATAGATGGATACGGTGCCGGAGCCGCCGACGGCGATCTGAGCGCCGGCCTTGGCTTTGAGTAGCGGTGCAACGAAAGCCCCCAATCGCAGCACGGCCCACTTGCTGCCGGTGCCCGACTCGACATACAGAATCTCGGCCGCACCGTAATAGGCCGACACCAGCGACGCTCCGCCCGACGGATCCACGTCGGCCCGATCGTGACTGGCATGGTTCATCGTGATCTGCGAAACGGTCACGCCGGAGACCACCGCGTCGCCAAGGTAACTGGCCGCGAGCGGTTCCTGGAGCACGGCGAACTTGCCCAGGTACGTGGAGCTTCCCGGTGCCACCACGTTGATCACCGGCGTGTTCTGGAAGTTCTCCAGGCTGCCGCTGGGGGTGATGGCTAAACTGTGAAGACCGACCGGTGCAAACCGCTGCAGCACGCCGGCCGTGTTGTTTTTCACTTTGATCAGGCCGGCTTGTCGTCCCGGCCGGTTCGGTCCCGTCAGACCCAGCGACCGGTTGCCGCGACAGGCCATCGCCGCATCGACGAACGCGTTGTAGGCCTCGGCGGGGATCGCCAGTTCCTGGCCCGGCAGTACTTTCTTGAGCGGATCGCCCATGGTTCAGGTTCCGATGCCCAACAGCGAGAAATCCGCCGGCCAGTACACCTGCTCCACGTAGGCCGCGATCGGCCGCTTGATCAATGCGTTCTGATCCACCGCACTCGAGTACAACACCCACAGGTGCTGCCAGCCGCCTTTGGCGATACCGGTGAGCGACCCGACCGACAGGCCCGTCTTATTCGGACTGGCCGCGAACTTGTACGAGATCTCCCAGTCCTCGTTGCCTCGCTGCGAACCGGAGGCACCGAGAAACAAGACTTCACCCGCAGCGAAACCTTTAAACGAACCGGCATTCACCTTGCCCGTCAAATTGAACAGCGTGGCCTTGTAGCCGCCGCTGATGGAGGCAGCCGGAAGATAATGCGTCTCGGAAAAGTTGTAGACCGGCACAGTGATGTCCACGCCTTCGACCGAATCGCCCGAGATGCCGATGGCTCCCTGGCAGTCGGGAGCGGTGCCCGGATAGCGCGCAACGGTGGAAATGCTGTTGCTGACATGCGCCGTGCCGCCCCCGGTATCAAAGGAGAAGGACGACTGGTTGGTCTGCTTCTTGAGTCCGTAGTGGACCGCGACTTCCCAGATGCCGTTGCCCAGCGGCCGAAAGTCGTAGTCCTGGATCGGCAGGCCAACGTACGTACCCGGCACGTGGGCTTCGATGGTCGAGCGGACTTCCACGTCGTCATTCGTGCCGGTGACAACAAAGAGGAGCACCGCCGAAGGGTTGTCGAGACTCTCGACGCCTTCGCCGCTTTTGTAGAGTTCGGTGATTTGGACAGGCATGCACGAGTCCGTAGATATAAGGAATGAGGAATAGGAATCAGAATCGGAATCACAATCAACCGAACACGAGGCGTCCTCGCCTGGCGTGATCGACCAGCTGCCGCGTATTGGCGGCCGTGGATTCCGCCGCTTTGGCCGCGCGCTCGTTCACGCCGCCAGCCGACAGGCCCCACACGGCGGCCGCACTGAACGTGCCTTGAGACGAGAACCCTTTGGACGTGTCGGCCATGGCCAAGTCGCTGGTGTTCTCGGCGGCCGGCTGCAACGTGTCGTTGGCTAGATTCGTGTCAAACAGTTTGGGCAGGGCGGCCGCCGCATCCAGCGACTTCTGCAGTTCAGCCTGCGCCGCGGCCGTTTGGGTGGCCCAATCCACAGGACCCGCGGCCTCCGCTGCGGCCTGAGCCTGATCCAGCTTGCCGCGCCGCTGCTGACGCAATTGCTCAAGCTCCGCTTCGGCTGCCTTCTGCTGATCGAGCAGAGCCTGGCCGCGGGCGTCGTTGCGCTGCTGCAGTCCCTGCTCGAGGCCGCGATTGTTTTGCTGATTGTCCTGTTGCAGAATGCGCAGCACGCCCTGGGTATCGATCGCCATCGCGTCATGCAGGCGCTGCGCGAGTCCCGTCGGATCCCACTGGGCAATGGCGCCCAGAATCTGCATCGCACCGTCGTACATTTGCACCAGCTTCGTGGCGATCCAGGTGATCACATTGCCCCAGATCTGTCGGATGGCCGTCACGGCGCTATCGAACATCATGGCAATGCCGGTCGTCACTTCGCTCCACGTCTGCGTGATCCAGGCAATGCCCTTGGCCCAAGCGACTTTGATGGAAGCCCAGGCAATCTCGAAAGCTAGTCCCCAATCGCCGGCGGCGATGGCATCAGTGATGCCGCCGAACGTTTCGCCGGCCCAGGCCGTGAGCTGCGAGAACTGCTGACCAATCCAGGAGAAGGCCGGGCCCAGCAGCGAGCCGAACGACGAGGCCACCGCACCGAGCGGACCTGTGATCCATGCGGGCAACTGTGCCCACAGGCCGGCCAGCCACGTCATCAGGCTGCCGGCCGAGTCTTTAATCCACGTCCAGGCCTGGCTGCATCCCTGGGCAATCAACGGCCAGATGGTTTGAATGGCCTGAACACCCTGAGAGAAAATGACCTTCAGTCCGGACCACAGGATTTGAGCCGCCAGCTTGATATCGCCGGCAGCCAGCGCATTGGAGATGCCGCCGATGACCTGTTGCACCGTGGCATAGATCTGCTGAAAGGCAGCGGTGACCGTCGCCAAGACCGCTTTGCCGGACTGACTCCACTGCGTCCAGGCATAGATGCCGCCGGCAATGGCTGCGACCACCAGTCCGAACGGAGACAACAGCGAGGCGACGGCCGTGGCCAATCCGCCGATCACCGTGGTCACGAGCGGGATCGTGGTCAGCACAGCGCCGAGTCCGGTGCCGCCCAACAAGCCGCCGAGCGCACCCAGTGACGAGGTGATGCCGCCAATGCCTTGGCTCAGGCTGCGCCCCATGCCGACCGTCATGCCGCGCAGCGCGCGCCCCACGACCGACGCCGTGCTGACACCGACCTGACGAATGCGGGAGAAAGCCGAAATGCCCGCCGCCTGCACCACCCGCCAGGCCTGCGGCAATCGCGTGACAATCGCCGTGCGCAACGTGGACGCGGTGGAGAACACTGTGCGCTGGATGCCCCGGAACGATGCTGTTGCCGCGGTCAGCAGTTGCCGGAAATTGGACCGAGCCAAGGCCAACGCCTGCGATAGGCCGCCCGACTTGAGCGTGGTGACATACTCCCGCGTCTTGGCGCCGATCGTCCAGAACGCCGTATTCACACGGTTGGTAAAGAGGCCAATGTCGCCGTTCCAGCCGCGCACCAAGGCACTCACGGCTGCGGAACCTGCGGTCAGTGCGCTGCGCACTCCGGTCACTGAAGCGGACGCCGCGGCGGTGAAGCCATTCCACAGCGATGGCCCCAGTGACACCGCGATGCGAGCGGCCGAAGCAGTCGCGCTGAACCCCAATCGCACCAGGCTATTGGTCAGCGTGAGCACGGAGCCAACGCCGGACGAAAGCAGGTTGCCGAAGGCGGCACCGATGGCCCAGCCGGCCTGTGCTCCCTGGCGCGAAAACGCAAGCACGCGCCCCGCCGCCGCGGAAAACGCCCGACCAAGCCCGGCGACCGAACTCATGGCTGCAATCAACCGCCCGGCCAGTCGCGCGACGACGGTGGTCATCGTGGTAGAGACGATCGCAAAACCCTGCAGCGCATAGGACGCGATCAATGACGCCATGCCGACGCCGAAGAATGCGCCGCCGGCAGTGCCAATGCCCACGGCCGTCTTGGCCACGGTGACAACCAGTCCGCGATTCTCCGAGATGAACTTCGTGACATTAGCGACGCAGGCCGCGATGCGATCGGCCAGTTCCGTGGCGGCCGGCGCCAAGGCTGCGCCGATCTGCAAGGTGACTCCCCGCAGCGAGCCCCACATGCGATCGGTCGC
>CAIPEB010000714.1 GCA_903863885.1 uncultured Planctomycetaceae bacterium
AGGCCGAGCCTGTGAACATCAGGTGCGCGCTGCGGACCGCCGCCAGTCGCATCTCGGACAAACCGCTGCTCATTACGATCCAGCGATAGGAGCGCTCCCAATCTCAGCGATAACCGTCCGCAGTCGACCCCCTCTATCGCGCATACCCTCCGCGTTCAGAAGACGCTGGCCGCTTGTCAGGTACGTGCTTCACTCTCGCTTCAGCGCGATAAACACAACTGCATGGGGTGGAATCGTGCAATTCGCTTCATCGCGTCTCGCGGACACCGGAAAGTCCGCCACGGCGTCCCGTGTGCTTGCCAGTAACGGCTTGCCATCCAAGTCGTCGTCCGAAAGCACCACACCGCTCGTCCGGCCAATGTCGAAATCGCGCACGCGGACGCGGCAAGGCACCGCTTGCGTCCACGAACCGTTGGCAATCACAAGATAGATCTCGCCGCCATCCTCGCGCAGCGTGGCGAGCACCGGCGTGAGGGGGCCGGCGGGTGCACCGTGATCCTGCGGCGGCTGGTAGTACGGTGCGGTGCCGTCAGTTCGCAGGACCCATGCACCTGCGTGGCGGTTGAAGTAGTAGTAAAGCCAGTAGAGCATGAAGCGTTTCCCCGGCTCGTCCTGCGATAGTATGCCAAAGCCTTGACCGTTGAGCTTGCTGAACATCTGCCAGCCGCTGGAACCGCGCAGGATATCCTCGCGCGCGGAGTAGATCATGCGCACCGCGCGGTGCAACGTGCCGATGATGTTCGCATTACGGTCTTCGTAGTCGGCCGCTTTCCCGTCGGGAGTGCTGCAGATCATGCCCCATTCCGTGTCAAATTGATACACAGGGCGCTCGCCGTTATACGCGTGCAGCAGCGCTTTGATCCGCAACGCCCGGTCCAGCATGCGATAGTTCTCCGTGAGCACGATGTCTTCGAAGGCCAACCGATGCACGTCCGCGCCGCAATAGTAGTGTGGAGCGACAAAATCGTAGTCGCCGACAAGTTGCTTGAGCAGGTAGTTGCCCCAGCGAGTCTGTTCCGAGTGAATGTCGAGACCGATTTGCGATTGCGGGTCTACGTCACGAATCGCGCGGCTGACTGCTCTGAAATGGCCGATGAACGCGTCCGGTGTCGGAAACGCCCCGCCTTGCCCCCACAGCGACGAGTACGGTTCGTTGGCGATTTCCCAGTGATGAAACGCATAGCCCTGACGGAGCGCGTGCGCCACGCCCCGCGCCCAGGTTTCGGGGGCCAGATCGCGGGCAGCCCCCTGTTCCTCGAACTCCAGCACGCAAGTCTCTTGAGCAATTCCCACGCGGCGACAGACATCGGCGACCTTGTCGATGGCCGATTCGACGCCGAATGGCTCGTCCCCCACGCCGTAAAAGCGGGTCATCGGCAACCGCAGTTCGCGAATGGCCGTTTCGATAGCCGGGTCGAGCGTGTATTCGCCCCGTCTGTCGTATGGCTGGCCTGTCCAACCGCAAACGCGGTGAAACGACACACCACCTACCTGCACCGTCGTGCGGCGGAGTCGGTCGGTGGCGCTCAAGGTGAAATCGAGACATGCGCCGGGCCGTAAGCCGTGCTCCACCGCCTCATGGGAAATCGTTGCCTCATTGAGCAACTCCGCGGGGTGCGGATCGGCCTCTTCCGAAACCTGCACGTCGTCAATCCAAAGCGTTCGCTCTTCGTTTGGGTCCATTGCCGCGAAGTAGGTCAGCAACAGGAACCGGCTCTCGCCGGCAAAGAAATCCAGCCCTTCGCGGATCGAGCAGGAGAAGAACTGCCACTGGTCGTTCACTTTGCAGGACAGCGATCCCGGTGAAGGTGCATCGCTGAAAGGCGCAATGGTTTGGTACGCGGTCCATTGAAACTGCGCCTGGCCCGGCCTGTCCGACCGCGCCCAGAATGACACCGTATAAATCATCCCTGGCCGAGTCTGGATCGCGTGCGCGGGCGCAGACACTACGTAACCTCGCGTGTCAGCAGGATGGTAAATGCGGAAACTCGACTGCCCCGCATGCGGATGAGTAACATCCCGAGTGTAGTGGGCGGGTACTTTGTACTCCGCAGCTCCCCACATTGCCCAATTCGGCGGCAGACTCAGGGGTCCGGGCAATTCGAAATCATCCTGGAACACTACATCCGCGCCCGCCGCATGCGAGACGGGCGTCATAGCTCCGGCAATCAACAGGACCAGCCATTTCATTTTTCGCATCCCTTTCTACGCAATGCGTCAGTCAGACAGCATGGTACTCGTTCACGCACATTTAACGACTGGGGCTCTGTCTCAAAACGTGCAAAACAATTCGCCCAGCGACTTTCATCGTGCCCTCTTGTTCACCGAATGCCGGGGGAAGCGCTCCGAGCCAACCGTGAACGCTTGGCAATGCGACGTGGGATCTTCGCCAAAACATCAACAACCACCAATGAATACGGCCGCGCACAAAAGCCCTTGGCCGATCAAAGCTGACGAATCGGCCAGCCGGGCAAGTCTCCCCTCCCCAACCCCCACACGGGCCCTTCCGTGGAACGCCTGACGCCCAACGATCGCCACGGCTCCATGTGTCGAGACGGCAGGCCAAGCCTGTGAACATCCGGGGCCCGCTGCGATCCGCCGTCAGTCGCAAGACGTCGTATCGCACTGCGACTTCGCACATGTTTGACGGTCAATCGGCTGCTCTCTACATTCACGGTTGGTCGAAGTGCGTCGAGTGCCGCGGGAGTGGCCGTCGCAACTAATTGCGAAGGCGCTTTCCCAGCGGGTGAATTACAGACGTTGGTTGGCAAACGTATGAGAACGGCTGGAAGACTTCAGACAATTCTATGCCTTGCCGTCATGGCATCGATAATCGCTGGGGGCTGCGGCGGCAATACGTCGACGCCTGAGTCGACTGTCCAATGGATTGACCTGAACGAGGTTCAACAGGGGCCAACCCTGCACGACAAATTGCCCGATGAACTACTTAGTCGCATCAAGACCGTCCACAAGACGTTTGCCGATGTCGACGTTACACCGCTGGAAGAATGGATAGACGATTTCAAACGTGACCTCGATCCGGAAGGAAACGTCAAAATCTGGGAAGATATGCAGGTTGCGTACAACGCGTACTGCGATGTTCGCGAACTGCCGCTTGCCACACGAAAAGAAGTTTTCAAAATTGTCCTTATGCGGTCAACGATGCCTGACAATGACGTGCTCGCGCGCATCAAATTGGAGCACATAGGCAAACCACGGGTCAGGATCTTGCGCTGTCTTTCCCCAGCCATTGGGGCGGGCGCCAATCGGTGCAGTGTGGACTATGGAGGGTTGACTATCTTGCGGGCATAATCTTGGGAACGACGCGTTTCCGAGGCTCCCAGTTATGAGCGATGTCACGCAAATCCTGATCGCCATTGAGAACGGTGATTGCCGTGCCGCTGAGCAACTGCCGCCTCTCGTCTACGACGAGTTGCGCAGGCTCGCTGCAGAGAAAATGACGCATGAGCAGCCCGATCACACACTGCAGGCTACGGCACTGGTCCACGAGGCGTATATCCGCCTTGTCGATGTGACGACAATCCAACGCTGGGATTCTCAAAGACATTTCTTCGCTGCCGCTGCCGAGGCCATGCGGCGAATCCTTGTGGAACACGCTCGGCATAAAAGTCGGCTCAAGCGCGGAGGGGATCTGCAGCGGCAGGAGCTGGACGAAAGCCAACTTGGCGTTGCGGGATTCCAAGACGATGTGCTGCAGTTGGATGCAGCATTGGCGGAACTCGAGAGAAAGGATGCACGAAGGGCAGAGGTTGTGAAACTCCGCTATTTCGCCGGCCTGACAACTGACGAGGTAGCTACCGCCTTGAACGTATCTTCGTCAACTGTCGATCGCGATTGGACTTACGCACGGGCGTGGCTATTTCGGAGGGTAGCGGAACGTGGTTAGCCATTAGATCTCCTCGACGAAAATCCCGCGTTTCCGCAATTTTCCATGAGGTCGTTCTGCCACCATTGACGCATGGTATGTCGTGAGGCAAATCGAGCAAGTGTCGCGCACGACAAGGAGATCGAAATGGACCAAGAGTCAATTTTCGCGGCGGCGCTGAAGATCCGCGACGAACGAGAAAGGGCCACTTTTCTGGATCACGCTTGCCTAGGTGATGCCCAACTGCGGGCGGAGGTTGACGGTCTACTCAAAGCGCACACCGACGCCGGTTCGTTTCTTAACCACCCGCCGACTCGCGATGAACTGGGCAAAGCAGCCAAGTTGGACGTCGAGGAAACCATCGAAACGGACGTGAGTCAGCCAACACTTTCGTTCCTCGAACCGTGCAACGATCCGGGTCGTATCGGCAAACTGGGTATCTATGAGGTCTTTGAAATAGTCGGGCAAGGCGGAATGGGCATCGTCCTGCGGGCGTGCGACACCAAACTCAATCGCACGGTCGCCTTGAAGGTAATGTTGCCCGAACTGGCTACGGACTCGATGGCGGTCAAACGGTTTCTCAGCGAGGCCCGGAAGGCCGCGTCGATTATGCATGAACACGTGGTCACAATTCACGCCGTCGATGATGTGCATCGGCCACCGTTTCTTGTGATGGAATATATCGAGGGGCAAACGCTTCAGCAGAAGATCGACCGCGAGGGCGCTTTGCAGGTGGTGCAGATTCTTCGCATTGGAACGCAGATCGCTGAGGGCCTAGCTGCCGCACACAAACGTGGGCTGATTCACCGTGATATAAAGCCTGCAAATATCCTGCTCGAAAACGGCGTGGAGCGGGTGAAGATTACCGATTTCGGCCTCGCACGAGCCGCCGATGATGCCAAGATCACGCAAAGCGGCCGTGTCTCCGGAACGCCCTTGTATATGTCACCAGAACAGTCTCGCGGGCTGACGGTTGATCATCGCAGCGACCTGTTCAGCTTTGGATCGGTGCTTTACACAATGTGCACCGGTCGGCCAGCGTTTCGCGCCGATAATCACCTGGCCGTAATGCGACGAGTGTCCGACGACACGCCAAGGCCAATACAGGAAGTGAACCAGGAAATCCCCGGATGGCTGATAGAAGTTATCGGTCGTCTACTCACAAAGGAACCTGACAGCCGTTTTCAAAGTGCCGCGGAAGTAGCCGAAATGCTCGGCAAACAGTTGGCAAATGCGCAAGCAACTTCAACGCCCCAGCGTCCCATGCCAGCCGGCTCACCGGATCGCAAAGAACCGAAACCAACGTTTCTGCAGACGCACCGCCGCAAGTTCCTCGTTCTTGTGTTCTCGGTCATTGTACTGGTAGTTGCCGGAACAGCTGTTTGGAAAATTACGCGCCCAGATCCACCCGTCAAGTGGTCGAAGGCAGATGGCGGCAATGGTCACGAATACTTGGTCGTCGTTGAGCCGAGAACCGTTTCCTGGGACCAGGCGCATGAAAAAGCACAAGCGATGGGCGGCCATTTGGTTACGATCACTTCCATGGCGGAAGAAGATTTCGTGGTTCGGCTGTTGAACAAAGACCAATACTGGTATCGAGCTGCTGAAACCGGATACATGCGTGGACCATGGATTGGTGCCGTGCAATTGAAAGGAGCCCGCGAACCTGATGGCGGGTGGCGATGGGTGACGGGGGAGCCATTCTTGTATAGCGACTGGAAACGCGGTGAGCCAAATGATGCCCCGCTGCACGAGCCGTCGCAAAACAGGATTTTCTTTCACGTGGAAGATGTAGGTTGGCTCGCAGCTCAATGGGGCGATGCAGATTCGAGAGCCGTTACGAGGTCATTCATCGTGGAATTTGACGGCCTGAGTTCATCGTCGCCGCAGTCGGGTGTCGATCCGTACGCCAGTATTGTCCTCCTGCCATCGGTTTCGAGTCTTGTCAATGTCGCTCTTGAGATGGAGCCGCCACCGTTCGCGCGAAGATTCGGCGACCGAACGAGCACGACTTTCATCGATCCGGGAACATATAAGTGGGAAGTTGTGGATCGCTCAAAGGACGAGCCACAACTCGGGCGTGGTAGTGTTGTTGCCCGCGGTGGCCAACGCATCGAATTTCCGCCTGATGGACGTGAGCCAAAACTAACGGGGCTAACTTCAAAAGGAAACGACGTACCCCCAAGAGAAGGCGCGGTGAAATGGCGATCGCCGGAAGATGGTAAAGTGCACTGGTATCTGCCGGTAGTGGACGACAAAGGAATCTCTTGGGATCAAGCCGAGCAAAAGGCAGAGCAAATGGGTGGCCACCTCGCCACTTTCACATCGCGCAACGAAGAGGACTTCGTGATTCGTCAGCTCAATGATGACCGCTATTGGTGGTCGGCCGCTCTTGGCGGCGAAAACAAAGATGGGCCGTGGATTGGCGCTTTTCAGTTGACGGGCGCTCGCGAACCGGACGGAGGCTGGAGATGGATAACGGGCGAGCCGTTTTTGTACAGCAATTGGCAGATGAGCCAGCCCAATGACAGTCAGACTGCCGTTCAGCCGCAACAATATGCACGCTTCGTAGTCATCGGATCCGACTGGCTCAGTGCTCAATGGGGCGATGGTTCCATTGCCAAACGGTCCTTCATCGTCGAGTGGGACGGACTTTCACCTCGCGCGCCGAAGGATGCCGCGAAAGACGATCCCTATGGAGTCTTCTACGTTGAGCCGACAGCAGCCGAATTTGAACAGATGGATATCACGTTCTTCCGGCAGAAAGACTTTGTGCAGAGACGTCGTTTCGGTCCATCGCATACGTTGTTTGTCACGCCGGGCACGTACCTGTGCCAGTGGTTGATGCGCCGCGAGGAGGAACAGGTTCGACGACTCAACGTCGAAATCAAGGCGGGCCAACGTATCGCATTCACACCTGTGGGATTGAGCGCTGTACGCACGTCGGATGGTGGTAAGCCGGAAGGAGTTGACGGCTCAAAGACTTCGGAGAATGTGCCGAGAAAGGAGTGACCGCGTTCAAATCGAGCTGCGAGCACACCGGCTTGCCTTTGCGGCATGGCCAAGTCGTTCTCTCGTCTCGCATGATGTCGTTGAGCGGAACCTGGTACGGCACCAATTTGGGCACCTTTCGCCGTTTCTCGGCACCAATACGGGCACCTTTTGATGCGATGAAAACGGAGCCGGAAACATCGAGAATGGGAACACGTTCGGCCGCTTTTCGGGCGTCGGGCGGCTTCTGATTCTTGGGGGCCAATTCAGGTGCCGGATGGGGCGGTGCACGCATCGCGGAAAGAGTGTTGGGGAGGGGGGGGCGTCCGTGTGAACTGTCGCTTGGGGGCACCGCTCCGGCTGTTGTGTGATTTTGTGATCATCCGGCGTCGCACAAGACGTGAGGCTGTTTTCTTTGCGCGCGGCCGCAGATCGGCGTCACCTTCAGCATGGTGCGAGCAGCGATGGCGGTTGTAGACTACTCGGTGGTTCGACCTCGTTTTTCGGACAGCTGTACCTCATACTTGGCGTAACGAATTCCCAGACATTGCCGCATGTACCACAACGACTTCCGCCACCGAGTGCGGTGCGGCCAGCCATGATACGGGGCGCTTACGGGATCGCTCGGCACGGATCGCGCCGGCTGCGTAGTGTCGGGGTGGTAGAGCGAGTAGGGGTCTGTCCACGTGATATGAAACCCGCTGACTCCCAACTCGGTAACAAACAACCCTATCGCCGCTCGACGGCACTGCTCGTGCTTGCGGCCGTCATGTCCGGGGCGATCTGTTTCGCTTCAAGGTCGGTGCGTGCAGAGGACCAGCAGAGTGCTCGTCTGCAGCTGTTAATTGAGACGGCGCGTCTCGCGAGGCTCAATTGGGAGGAGGCCAAAAACGCCAACCGCAAAGCGCCCGGTACAATCCCTCGCGGTGAATTGCGTCGCTTGGAGTTGCAGACGGAACTCGCTGAGCTGGAAGTAAAGGTCTTGGGGACCGAGAGGACCGACCTCAAGACCATGCGCGCACTGAATACCCGCACTGCAATCATCGATTTGGAACTGGCCTTGCTCGAAATCGAACGGGCTCAGGTCGCGTCAAACCGGGACGAAGTCCATCGTCTGAAGCCGGCCCGCCAATCAGCCATCCGTGCACTTCGCCAGTTGCACGACGTAGGGCCCGCGGCGAAGGACGGTGTTCCTGCGCTGGTGGCTGCACTGGATGATCCTGAGCTGGCGCGATACGCGCGATGTGCGCTGCGGCGGATTTCTCCGGCAGCCTTGAAGGAGACGCTGGAAAAGGCAATCAACAAGGAGGCCGTCGACGGAGTAAAGCCGGAGGTTCCCGTTGAACCGGGTCGGCACCGTTGACGAGTTGTTCGTCGCGTTGAGAGGTGATATAGGCAGTGTGCGATGAGTCAGAGCAAAGGTCAAATCGACCGCCGCCGTTGGCAATGGCCGCGGTTCACGATCCGGGAAATGCTGCTCACCACCGGTATTCTTGCCGCACTTTGGGGTTTCCTTGCGGTCCGAGTCGAGAGAGATGAATTGATCGCCTCGGTGGTGGGGAGCTTCGTGCTTGTCTGGGGACTGATTTGCTGGAAGACCGTGAGGACCAACAGAGAGTTTTTTCGGATCAACAAGCGGAGCGGAGACGCCAATCGGTAAGTTGGATCAAGTCGTTGATGCGATCCGGCGATGACTTGTCGATACGGTGGTGCGCCGGTGCAGTACCAGCAGACCCATTACCTACGGACGAAGGGGCGACTGTGTGAGCGATATCTTTCGGACTGCCCTGGGGCAATCGCTCGACGGTCGCCTCGTCGTCGCCTATCTGGCCGAGTAGGGCGTCTCCCGTCGATGCCCGTCCGAGCAACTCCGGAGTGATTGCCGTCGGCACGTCATGCAGCCCGCGGAAAGCAGACCAAAAGCGCCAGACTGCCAAAGGGGACCCGCGGCCCGACCAGCGTACGTTTTGTGCCTCCCAGATGACGCCGCAGTGTCGAGCAGGAGCCGTCGGCCACACATGTTTGACCCGGAATCGTTGGAGCCTTAGATTCGCGGTTGTCCAGACTGAGCGTCATGCCGCGGGAGTAGCCATCGTAACAACCGGCGAAGGCGATCCGCCGGCGGGAAAAATTACAGAGTGTTACCTGGCTCAACTGCTGGAACTCGCGCAATGGAACCCGATGACACTATTGACGCAATCCGCAGCCAAGATCGCTGGACGTCTGCTGATGTGGATCGTCTGCGGGATCTGTCGGGCGACTTTCCTGATGACCCTTACCTTTGGGATACACTAGGTGACGTGTCCCAGATGACAGACAGTTCGGCTGTGGGAAACGGTTTCGCACTGAATTGCTACCTGAACGCTGTCCGTGCAGACCCAGATTACGGTCCGGCTCATAACTCGCTCGGCTATTGGCACGACATCGCCGCGGACTTCCTGCTTGCGAAGCATCATTTTGAGCGTGCGATCGAGCTCGGAGTTGGCGATGTCGCTCGCGTGGGGCTTGCTCGCGTGCTGGCACAGATGGGGTGCAGTGATGACGCGTCTGCAACACTCGATTCCTGTGACGATCCAGCCGGGGTCTCAGTTGTCGAACTTCGTCGTGAAATCGCCGAAGGAGTTTGGGTGCCCTATCCTGAGCTTGACGACCGCAACTTGTACGGCGGGTAATCGGGTCGCCACATGGGCCTCCCCGCCCTGCCCCCACACGGGCGTGGGGTCAAATAATTCGGCCCGTGGCGAAGTTCGTTACCATTCTGGTTTTCGAGCCTGGATGCGGGCTGAATTTCGGTCGTGCAGGCCCGCCGGGGCGTGAATATGCGCTCCGGTGAGCGAGCGATGATCGACGACGCGCGCACCGCGAGCGGCACAAGCGAATCAATGCGACAAATCACGCCGCCTTGCGTTGGTAATGCCTGAGCATGCCACCGAGCCGCTCGAGGCATTCAACATCGCTGGACGGGGCATTCGATGGGCGTCATGATGGGCGTCCGAGTGAGAGAGATCACGGGGGCTGCCATGCGGCGATTGCAGTATCGACTCAGCACTCTCCTTGCTGCCTGCGTTATTGTGGCCATCCTCGGTGGGTGGCTCCACGACCACAGGCGACTGCGGGCGAACCTGGATGCCATGAGGGCCGACACTGAGGAAGCCCAGCGACTCAAGGCCGAACTGAGCAGCGCCAAGTCAGGGCACGCAAATGCTTGTCTGGAATTTCACCGGCAGCTGTACGGCCCGTTTCGACGGCTCACGGAACCCTATACCACGCATTCCGAACAGGCGGAACTGCTGCGCGAACTGCGTGACTTGGGGGTTCACCTGGAAACTGACCAACAAGGGGACATTGTTTTCGCCCGTGTCCCCGATACCACAAATTTCAAGGAAGCGTTTGGATTGCTCAAAGCGTTTCCAACGCTACGTTTCGTTTTCTTCTGCACCGGACCCTTGCCGCCGGGCTACAACTGGAATTCCCCCGAGTTCCGACGAGCATACGCAGACGCTGCCAATCGCGTGGTGATGCGTACATTCATCCTTAGCGGCCATTTCCGTCGCGATGCCTATGCCGAGCTTCGGCGGCAATTGCCGCACATCGAGGCAATTGAATGGCCTGGAGCCTTCTGATTGTCAGGAAGCGTAGAACCTCCCGGATCCACCTGGCTGCGTCGGCTGCCAGAAGGTTGGCTGCGACGATTTTCCTGGCTAGTCACGGGAGAGCTTTCCGGTGCCGCGGCAAGGGCAAATCTCTTCCATGGCCTACCCTGTCGTCGCTCCGTTGGCCGCGTGTTGGGCGGCGATTGCCGACGCTGCGCCGCCCGTTGCGTCTGAAAGCGACGTGCGCCAACGTGGGTGTCCAAGCGGCATCCAGGGACGTCAGCCAAGACGTCACGCGGGAACCGGCAGCGAGTCTCTCCGTCCGTCAGCGACTGCATAGAGCCAAAAACGTGGCGGTCCCGAACTCGCGTCGAAGCTGCCTGCGGCGGATAATGCCGGCAGTTGCTTCGGGATAGTCGATCGTGCTATTCCCGAGCGCGGCGGCCTGCGATTGGCCGTTCTGGACAATCACAGGCTGCCGGCGATAGGCCGGGTGTAGCGCCGGAGATTCAGCCATGATCCGATTGCGAACGAAGTACGTGGTCTCGGCGATCGTCGGAGTGATCGTCGGCGCACTGCTATTTTGCCCGCTTGGTGCGATTTCAAGCACAATCGCGACCGCGGCGACGGTGGGTGCCGCAGTCGGCGGAGCAGTCGCGATCGGAGTGTTTTCTGGTTGGATTAGCGTCCCGACTGCTGGCGGCATTGTGATGGCAGTACTTGCTGCTGCCCTGGGGACCGGCTGCGATGACTATTCAGGGCTCATGAGCATCCCGGGGTTCTTGATCGGAATGGGGTTGACGTGCGGTGTGAGGGCTTTGGTCGGCGAGTTCGGTGCACGCCTGATCTTTCTATTACCCGCTATCATCGTCGGAGTCGTAGCGATCGCCACCGTCGAGCCAATATGGTTTGTGGTGGCGGCGGTGGTCGGATTGCTCACTCTGGTTTGGATTACGCCTCGCAAGCAACGCCCAATTGTCGACC
This sequence comes from uncultured Planctomycetaceae bacterium, assembly GCA_903863885.1. Classification (GTDB taxonomy): domain Bacteria; phylum Planctomycetota; class Planctomycetia; order Pirellulales; family Pirellulaceae; genus CAIPEB01. Next base: position 11,455 of record CAIPEB010000714.1, read on the forward strand.
AGGACCGCCAACCGCAAATGTTTGACCTGGAGCCACCTGAGCCCTAGATTCGCGGTTGTTCAGACTGTGACTTATGCCGCCGGAGCGGCCATCGTAACGAATTACGAAGGCGCTTCCCCGGCGGGTGAATTACGAAGTTCGCGGTCATGGCAAGGATGCTTCACTGCCCCTGAAAGAAACCGATGCTGCGATGCCAAAGCCTGATTACGATGATCCTGAAGTCGAGGGATGGTGGTGCTCCGAGCAGCAAAAGATTGTCGCCGAATATCTTCGCTCCCAGAAAGTCAAGCACGGTCGAATCGGCGAATGGCCCGCGTGGCACGTTGCCCCTTGTGCATCGATCTGGGCGATTGAGAGCCTGGCTCGACCGGAATGGATCGGCTGGTGGGTGATCTGTGGCGATCTGCCCACTGACTACATTTCGGCGCACGACGTGAAGCCGCCCCAACATCCAAGAAAGGCCATGCGCGTCTTCGCCGAAAACTGGCTCGAAGTGGTCAAGGCGTGGAAGGACGGACGCGAGATTGAAAACACGCGGATCGGCGGCCCGAATTCGCACGAGGAGTTGGGGCCGTTGCTAGAATCGCGAGCAACGCTATTGATGGAATGGGCCGACGACGATTCGCTTTGGGTAGAGGAATAACCCGCGAATCGGGTAGCCGGGCAAGCCTCCCCTCCCCAACCCCCACACGGGCCCTTCCGTGGAACGCCTGACGCCCAACGATCGCCACGGCTCCATGTGTCGAGACGGCAGGCCAAGCCTGTGGACATCCGGGGCCCGCCCCGCTCGTCGTCAGTCGCAAGACGTCGCGTCGTTGGATCGCCCTGTGACTCCGCACGTGTTTGACGTTCGGTCGGCAGCCCTCTAGATTTACGGGCTGATCTGAATTCTTCTTATGCCGCCCGCTGCCGGTGCATTTCACCGCAATGTACAGTCCTATTTCGGCAGCCGACGACATAGAACCTCTTACGTTAGACGGCTTGAACACCAGCTCCTTCCTTCACTGCGGGCATAATGTGGATACCCGGCTGCGAACACGGATCTCTGCGGCCCTCGTCACCGCGCTTGCGGCGGTCCTTTTGTTCGCGCTTCTGGGTGTTTTCGTCTTTCACGTGCGACAGCGGACGCTCCAACAGTCCCGAGAAGAGGAATCACGGCGCAGAAGCGAGTGGCTCCACGAACAGCTTACTGGGCTCAAGTCCGGGCAGCAGTCGGATATCTACTTTTACTGCACATCGGACACGGACGAGCTTCTCGGCCACTTCCGCGATATGCCGGAACTGGAAGAGCTGACATTCGAACTCACTGACGTAACGCGGCAAGGACTCAAGGTTGTTCGATCATTACCAAATCTCCGGCACCTTGTCCTCTACGGCGGTAGCCCGAGCGTTGACGACGTCGGTGTCGGGGAACTTCGAGGCCACCCGGCACTCGAGAAGCTGGAACTTGTCAACACGAACGTAACCGATGGGGGGTTGGCCGTTCTCGCGACCTTGCCCAACCTCAAGCACCTGACGCTGTTCCGCGATGACTTCCGCGCAACCACCCTCACGGATAATGCCGTCACACAACTTCGGGGCATGAAGCAACTGGAGGAGTTGGAGGTGTCGGGCGGGTGGATTTCGCAGGAATCCGTTCAGGAACTGCGAAAGGCGCTGCCGAACTGCACAATCAATACCAAGGGTGACTGGGGGTGATGGGAGGCGACTGTTGACCAAACCGTCTAATTACAAGATTCTGGAGCACCCCTTTAAGATGTCCGCAATGAAGTTGTTGCTCGCGACGGCGCTATTAGGCTTTGCGATGGCCATCGGCGGGCTGCTTTATGGCGTGCTCGCGGTTGGCGTGCCGTATCAAGATCCGACCCCTGCCCAAGCAGCTGCTGAGCGAGCATCTTTATCGATCAGCGGCTGGGCGATGGGTGGCGGCGGCGTCATTGCGCTCGTCAGCCTTGCTGGAACGGCGATTATCGGCACGAGCCGTCTCGTGAAGCCGCGATCCTAACCAGTCGCATGACGGCATGTCGGGCCTTGAGTAGACTGGTGTACGCATTGGTTGCAGCCGAGCGGCGGATTAGGGCGGAATCGGATGGAAGGTCGTTTGCCCGCGGCCGGTTGCATCGGGTCATTCGACGAAAGCAGGATCGCATGTCAATCCGCCGACTTTACATCCCGACAACGAAATGGGACCTGTTGAAACGCAGCGCAATCCGGATCGGATTCTGCGCGGTCCCTTTCCTGTTGTTCGCGTGGTTGTGGTCGGTTTACCGGGACGGGCGGTTCTTCCACGGATGGTGGTTCTGGTGGTGTGTGGTGCTGATACCTGGACTTGGCTTGTCGCTGGATGTGTGGCGGTTCAGGCACAGCCCGGACGACTGCAAGACGCGAGTCGAATCGGGACAGGAGCAAGGATGATGCGGTAATTCATCCGCAGATCTCTCAAGGTCTCGGCACGGTGGCAACACGGCGCTGCCCTGACTTGAGCGCGACGGAGACGCCGCTGACCGGCACGCCGTTGACCATCGAGGCGACGGCCGCCGTGGGCGTGCCGTCGACCTGGATGACAGGATGTGTGCCGGGGAACAGGGCCTCCCAATTGATATCCGGCCCCGAGTTGTTGGCCACGGTTGTGGCCCCGTTGCCGTCCTCGTGCCGGATGAATAGATCATTCTGCCCCATCGGCACGTGATTCAGTTCCACCCATGCCACCTCCACAGGCAGCCGTCCAAGGGTGCTCACCGACCGGCCGTGGGCGTTGGGTTCTATGCCCATGATGCGAGTGGCTATGTGGCTGATCGCGGTGAACGACACTTCGGGATAGCTCGATCTGCTGTCCAGGACATGTTTGAAATATTGCCAGCCCCGTTCGTTCTGGCTCCAGGAATAGAAGACGTCGGGCAGGTACGTCCATGCCTCGATGTTGGCGCTGGGTTTGGCCTGGAAACGGTTGTGGATGAAATCCAAGTAGGCCGTCGCGCGCGGACCGGGCTCGCACAGCCCGGTGTAAGGGATGAACCAGCTTGTCTCGTAGCCGAAGGCAGACACCGGACGGCGCTGGGGATGGTCGAAGCCGATCCGATACCGACCCGCGGCCGCATCGTACCAGGTGTCGTTGAAAACCCGCTTCAGTCGCTCCGCCTTGGCGGTCCAAGCTTGTGCCTCATTTTGGTCGCCCTTCGTCCGCAGGAAATGGGCGTAGGCCTCGAAGGCACGGCGCTGGTTGCCCAGGCTGTCGGCCGATTCGGCGAGCACGACCCCCGGCAGTTCATTGTAGGTACAGGCAATGCCCCAGCCGTTCGCTGAGGAAGCGTCCACGATGCCGTTGCCGTTCCGGTCATGTTCGGCGACGAACTCGTTGACGGTCCGAGCGTAAAAGCCCTGCAGGAGCGGATCCTGGACCAGCGAGGAATCCCCGGTCCAGCGATGCATGCGAAAGGCGCCGTAAAGCAGATCGAACATTCCCGCCGTGTTCCGCCAGAAGTTCTCATCGTCACGGTAATCGCAGGCCATCGGGCTTCCGTCGTAGTTGATCTCCCAGAGGGTGAACCAGCCACGGGCCTTGGTTTGGTGCGCGGCGAAGCACCTGAGCATTGCCAGGTTCTCGCGATGCAGGCCGAGTAGGGCTGCGCCGTCGATCTGGTGGACAAAATCACGCTGGCAATACCCGCCGCGATCCTGCAGGGCAGCCTGGTAGCAGCCGCCGTTCTCCGAATGGACCTTGCCAAGGGCGGTCGACTTGGCCCAAGAGAAGCCGTCAACCAGAAATCGGCTGCTGGAGGAAAGCGTGATTCCACCCAATGTGGGCGCATCAGCGGCGTGGATTACCAGCGGCGCCAGCAGCAGAATGGCGGCGTAAGCAATGACAGTGTGTCGTGGGGGTCTGTTCATGGGAGGCGATTCTCCTCGGCACGCGGCGCAGCAACCATTTAGTTCTCAGCATCAGTCCGACACACAAGTCCCCCCGGAGTGACACGCCGGAGATCGTGTTACAGGTGGTTCCTTTGTTGGCAACCTGCCAACGGCTCCATTCTAACGGGTATGATCCAGAGAAGCGTGTTGAATACTGGCGGATGGCCGGCAACTCCGGTTAGTATGGCCTCCAAAGCGTTTCTCCGTTTCCGCACAAGGGTCGAGACGTGAAGACAATCTTACACACCGGTATTCTGGCTATCCTGATGATCGCGCTGGCCTTTTCGCGGCACTCGGGAGCCTGCGCCGAAACGCCTGCGAAGGCCAATGAACAGTCATTTCAGGAGTGGCGTGATGCTCGCTTTGGCATGTTCATCCATTGGGGGCCGGTGAGTCTGACAGAGAAGGAGATTAGCTGGTCACGCGCCAACTCGAATCCGATGTGTCCGAACCATGGACCGACGCCGGTCGAGGTGTACGACAACCTCTACAAGCAATTCAACCCGACCAAGTTTGACGCTGCGCAGTGGGTCGCCGTCGCCAGGGCGGCCGGAATGAAATACATGATCCTGACTGCCAAGCACTGCGACGGCTTCCTGCTTTGGGACTCAAAAGTCGATGACTACAACATCATGCATTCACCGTTCAAGCGGGATGTCTGCGGCGAACTCGCCAAAGCTGCGCACGACGCAGAAATGCGAATCGGTTGGTATTTCTCGCCGATGGACTGGCGCGATCCCGATTTTCGCACGGAACGCAACGCGTCGTTTGTGGCCCGGATGCAGGGCGAGGTTCGTGAGCTCTTGACGAACTATGGCCGGATCGACGTGCAGTGGTTCGATTGGGACGCGGGCCGGCCGATGTACGATCAACCGGCCACGTATGCCCTGGTCAGGAAACTCCAGCCGAAGATCACGATCAACAACCGGCTCGATCTCGGTCCGGAGAACAACGATCGCCAGATCCTTTCGCCGCAAGCCGATTACTACACTCCCGAGCAATCCGTCGGGGCCTACGACGACCAGCGTCCGTGGGAGTCGTGTATGACCCTTTCGCGGCGAGGCCAATGGTCCTGGGGCGGACCCGCGGACGGCGTGAAGACGTTTGCGGAGTGCATGAACATGCTGATCCGCTGCGCCGGCGGCGACGGCAACCTGCTATTGAACGTCGGACCGACGCCGACCGGCGAAATCGCGCCGGAGCAGGTCGGACGCCTGAAGGAAATCGGCGAGTGGCTCGCGAAATACGGCGAGAGCATCTACGGCACTCGCGGCGGCCCGTTCAGGCCCGGCCGTTTCGGCGTTTCGACTCGAAAAGCTCAGACCATCTACCTGCACATTCAACGTTGGCCCGGCGAGACGCTTTCGCTGCCGGCGATTCCTGCAAAGGTCGTCGGCTGCGTTGCGCTGACCGGCGGCCCCGCGACCTTCCGACAAACCGATGACCTGCTCGAGGTGACGTTGCCTGCACGGGACCGCCACGAACTGGACACGATCATCGCTCTGGAATTGGATCGCCCGGCCGGCACAATCGCATCAATGGCCCCGCTTACGGAAACGCATTCGTTGACAGCCGGCAAGAAGGCCACGGCGTCGAACGTCTATGCGAACATGGCGGAATACGGCCCCGACAAGGCCGTCGATAACAACAGCGAGACTCGCTGGGCCACCGATGCCGGCACGAAGGCGGCCTGGCTCGAGGTGGATCTCGGCCAGCCCGTTGCCATCGGACGCTGCTTCATTGAGCAGTCGTTTCCCGAGTTGCAACGGGTGCGGAAGTTCGCCATCGAGTTCTGGAAAGACGGCAAGTGGGAGCCTTGCTACGTCGGCGAAAACCTCGGTGCCACGCTGGACGTCACGTTCTCACCGGTCACCGCGCAACGGGTGCGATTGAATATCGCCGAAGCGACGGATGGGCCGACCATCTGGGAGTTTGAGCTGTATCCTCCGAAGTAATGAAACCGTCCGGCTTCGACACGGAATGTCGTCAGGAGTCCAGGGGGTACTTGCTTCTGTGTTCGGTTCGCAGCGCCCGGCCCGGAGACATTCCCACCGAGGCAAAACACACACCTTCTAACGGTAGTTCCGTGAATCGATTTCTTTTCGCCGTCAGCGCTGCCTTTGCGTCTTGGATGGCCGCGAACGGCTTTTGCGCCGAAAGTCGGCTCAGTGCACCCGAAGGGCAGGGAGCGCAGTCGGCAATAATCTGGCACATCGGGGGGCGGTGCGTGGAGATTCTCCCACCGTGCTTCGCCGCTGCGGATGGGACATCTGAAATCTCAGTGGTGCCCGGTGCGTGCGAGGTTGCGCCGGCCACGTCTCGCATCTGTTATTCGTTTCGAGGAACCGGGGCGATGGCGGCGCTCAGCGGCAACTGGACGCTCGACGTGCGGCTCGATCCCCAGGTAACGGCGATGCGGATGGAAGAAGACCTCCGGTTCGATGAACCATCGACGGTGGACATCCGCGTTACGACCCGGTATCGCATCGTTGGTGAACAGGCAATGGCCTTGGTGACCGAGGACACGCAGTTCCGCCCTTCAGACTACTATTCCGGCATTGAGGCGATCTACACCCGCGGCGCAGCCGCCCGGCGGCTGGCTAACAACCAGACGGTCACCGCCGTGTTCCGATTCGTCGATGGCTCGACCGACAAGGATGGCGCGGCGCTCTCAATGCCGGTGGTGGCTCTGGCATTTCGGGACCGGGCCAACGGTACGTCATTCTTGTCTCTGGCGACCGATCCTTTCTACGGAATGCAGGCCACGGCTGCTTTGGAAGGCAGCCACACGACCCTGCAGCGTGAGACGATTTACCGAGGCAGCGTGTTGCCCGTGGTCCGGGAGCGGCGGGTGTCTAATCTCGAGTGGACCGACCGCGGTGCAGACGAGATCTTCAACACGTTCTATCGCACGATTCCCGAAGTCGAACCTTGTGCCCCGTGGGCCCGCCAAACGGTGATGGGCTACTACGACTACAACGGCGACGACGGTCGCGGCTGGTACAGCGACTTGACAAAGCTGGCCGAGGTGATCCCCGTCGAGCAGAGAGGCCACGTGGCCTGTTGCCTGCACGGCTGGTACGACCGTACGGGCTTCTACTGCTACGATCAGAAAACGGATCAACTCGCCGACACCTGGACTGCCTTCGAAAATGGAGCCCCGGGTCGCAAACCGATCCGCATGAGCAAGGGCGAGATGCACCATAAGATCCGCTTTGCCAAAGAACTCGGGTTCCGCGTGGTGCTCTACTACGCCGACTGCACCAACATGACGGCGAGCAGGGTACAGGACTCCTGGTGCGGCAACGACTATCGCCAATACCTCTATACCAATAAAGCCGGGAAGCAGCCGGGCGGGTGGACGGGCCCATGCGGGGGCGGGCTGCAACTCGATATATCTGCGCCCGAGGTCCGCAAGTGGTTCACCGACTACTTCCAGGCGCTTTTGCGCGAATACGGCGGGGTGGTGGACGGGTTCGTTCTGGACGAGACCAACTACTTCAGTGCTGGGGCGGTCTGCTTCCGCAACGGCCGCCCTGCAGCCTACGGTGACCAAGCCCAAATGCGATTCATCCGCGATTTGACCGTGCTGCTGCAACAGCATCGCCGGCGCAACCCGGACTTGTGTCTCTTCGAGGGATCTCACTATCTCTACGGCTTGGTGACCCACGGCTCCTTCACCGATTTCGAGGGCATCCCGCTGGTCGTGAACTTTCGCAACACATCCATCCAGTGCTGCTGGGAAGACCCCGGAATCCGCAATGTTCACTGTAAGTACCGCACCGACCCAAGCTATAGCTACCCTTACGGGCTTGACGTCGGGTTGGCCAACGGTTGGGGCTCCGACATGGGCCCGTCGGAAATGCCGCCGACGCGACTTGCGGAAGTCATCGCACATTTCCAACGGCGCGTGGCCCAAGGACCGCCGAGCCCGAAGGTCCCCACGATCGTGGGCCTGCAGGAATTGCTGCGGCAGGCCCCATAACAACCGACGCGGTTGACTTGCGGGCACAAACTCAGGCCCCTCGCCGTGTCAGTTGTCCGTCGTGCGGCGTCGTCGACATTATCTCGTCGCTTGGTTTTGCGCGCCGGTGGCGTCTGCAGTGCCTCCGCTCCATTTCGATACCCATGGTCAGGAGATGGCCAAACGCGCGCTGATTATCGCCGTCAAGATCCAGGCCGCCGACGGAACCGAGATCGAGAGCCTGCGGTGCGCGAGACTGTTACGGAGTCGAGGGCTTGATCGAGGTCTGACGTCGTGCTAGGAACATCACACGCACGGGCGGCAATCGGGACGCAGCCCGTCAGGCGGTTGTCTACCCCAAGCACACGGGGAAGTTCCCGATTTCGTGGTGATCCAATTGGCCGACCTCGTGCAACACACCAGGTTGGCATAACGGGATAGACGCCAGGAGTCCGTCCGGGATCGGGCGTGGGACGAGTCGCCCAACCAGTCCCGAACGGCTTCCGAGAACCGTCCTGCGTAAGAGAACTTGCCTGCGTGAATTGCATTCCCACCCGAGGCGGCAGCCTTCGACATAGATGGGGAGTGAGATGGCGATAACATGCCGGTGCACAAAGCTGGGTCGTTTCATTGGCGCCTTCGTGCTGGGGCTGATGGCCTGCCTCGTGCTGGTCCGGCCGGAAGGGGCCGACGCAGCCGAGAACGGGGCAAAGCTCCGCGTGCTTATCTTCAGCGGGCTGAACAACCACGATTGGCGAAGCACGACGCCCGTGATTCAGGAGATGTTCCGCGGCTGCGACCGCTTTGGAAAGGTCGAAGTAACAGAGGCTCCCGCCGACGTCAACGCGGATCAGTTGTCGAAGTATGACGTGATCGTCAGCAACTGGACGCCGTACCCCGATACCCGTCGCACGTGGCGCCCGGAGACGGAAGCGGCCTTTCTCGATTTCGTCCGACGTGGCGGTGGCTTTGTTGTGATCCACGCCGCGGCGTGCACGTTTCAAGTCTGGCCGGAATTCCAGCAACTGATCGCGCTGACGTGGAAGGAAAACCACACCGCACACTCGGCCTACCACACGTTCAAGGTTTCCATCGCGGAGGCGGCTCACCCCATCGCCAATGGGCTGGCCGATTTCCTCACGACCGACGAACTCTATCACAATATGGTGCCGCTGTCGGACTATCCGCGACAGGTTGTGTTTAAAGCCTTCTCGGCCAAGGAACAGGCCGGAACGGGGAAGTGCGAGCCCGTTGTCGTTTGCACCGAAGTCGGACGGGGCCGTGGCGTCAATCTGGTCTTGGGACACGACGCAGCGGCGATGGGAGCCGGATTCAGGACCTTGCTGCTGCGAAGCACGGAATGGGCGGCGACAGGCAAAGTGACCATCCCGCCGCCGGCGATCTGGCCGACGACCGCCGTGGCACTTGGCGCGGCCAACGTGGATATCGACGCGACATTCGAAGCGGTTGCGCGCTACACGGAAGGCTGCGAAAGAAAGCCGCTGCACGCAATACAGCAACTCGTTTTGTATGTAAGTGGCGAGAAGTCCGATGCCGCGCGTGCCCTGCGTGGCAAGTTGGCCGAACGGATGGTAGCGCTGCTGGCCTTGCCGGGCGCGACGCCCGCAGCCAAGGCGTTTCTGTGCGGACAGCTTCCGGCGGTGGCCACTCAGGAGCAGGCACCCGCTTTGGCGGCACTGCTCGCGGACAAGGACCTGGCCGACCCGGCCCTCCGCGGGTTGGCGATGATTCCGGGAGCGTCGGTCGATCAGATTCTCCGTGAGTCCCTGACAACCGCTACCGGTGTCCTGAAAATCGGCGTCGTGAATGCCCTCGGAGAACGCGGTGACGTTGCTGCCGTGGAGGCGTTGAGCAAGCTGTTGGAACCTGGCGACGAACCGCTGGCCTGCGCTGCGGCGGGGGCACTCGGCAGAATTGGCGGCGACGCAGCAGTGGCGGCGTTACAGCAATCGCTCGCGAACACTCAAGGCCAGCTGCGGGCGGCCGTTGCCGATGCCTGTCTGGCCTCCGCGGAACGGCTACTGGCCGACGGCCAGAACAAATCCGCGGCGGCAATATACGAACAACTCTCCGGCGCCGGCGAAACGGAACAAGTCCGCATGGCGGCGTGGCGCGGCGCAGTTCTCTCGAAGCCAGATCAGGCTGCCGCATTGATCTGCCAGGCGCTGACCAGCGGCGACGCTCAGCGCGAAAGCATGGCGCTGCGACTGATTCCGGAGGCTCCTGGTGGAGCGTCGGCCACAGTGCAGTTCGCCGAGTGCATCGGCAAGACCAGCGTGCCCATGCAAGTATTGCTGATCGACGCGTTAGCCGTGCGACACGACACGGCGGCGCGCAGCGCCGTTGAGGCCGCGGCGTCCAGCGGAGATGAGACCGTACGTCAGGCCGCTCTGAATGCGCTTGGAGCCGTGGGCGACGCGTCCACGGTGAAGCTTCTGGTGGAACGAACTCTTTCCGGCGTCGGGACACCGGAAGCCGATGGGGCGCGGGGCAGTCTTCTGAGGTTGCCGGGCGCCCGCGTCAGCGAGACTCTGGCCGGGATGCTCCTGCAACGAACAGCCGAGGAGAAGGCTGAGCTGGTCCGCATCCTGGGCGCGCGGCAGGCCAGCAACGTCGTCGGAGAACTCGCACAGACCGCCGCGGACGCTGATGCGACCGTGCGCAGGGAATCGTGGAAGGCGATGGGCAGCGTGGCGCAGGCGGCGGATATCCCGCGGCTATTGGAGTTGGTCGTACGAGTCCCCGAAGCCGAAAGTGAAGAAGCGGAAAAGGCTGTGGTCGCCGTCTTGAAGAAGGCGGCTCAGCCCGACGTGAGCCCCCTGCTACAACAGCTGGATCGTCTCACGGCGCCGGCGGCCCTCAGCTCGCTGCTGCGAATCCTCGGCGCCTTGGGCGACGACCACGGATTACCCGCGATGCGTAAGGGTGTCCAGTCGCGCGACGCGACTGTCCGCGATACTGCCGTCCGCAGCCTGGCAGCGTGGCCGACGCCAGCGCCGCTGGAGGACTTGGTGACCCTGGCGCAGTCCGCCCCGGAATCCGCCCATCGCGTCCTGGCGTTGCGCGGCGCGATTCGCCTCTCGAGCGAGCTATCAGACCGCACGCCCGAACAATCGACGAAACTCGCCGTCGATCTCTGGCAGTTGGCACGCGAGCCGGCCGAACGCCAGGCCGTGCTGGCCGAGTTGGGCCGATGTCCCACCCGGGATGCGCTGCTGCTGGCGCGTCAGGCCCTCGACCAGCCCGAACTCTCCAGCGCAGCCGGCTGGGCGGTAACGCAGATCGCAGCTGCCATTCGAGAAACGCATCGCGCGGATGCCGTGTCAGCCCTGCAGCAGATAGTGGCGGCCAACGGGGACGCGGCCCTTCACGCGCGGGCCGTAAAGGTGCTCAAGGACATTCTGCAGCCGATGAACCTGGCCCTCACCGCCACCGCCAGCAGCCCCGATGGCCTCGAGCCGGACGGTGCCTCCGGCGGCGATCAGGCGGCCATCGATGGGAATGTGAACACCTATTGGGACGAGGTTGACAACGCAACACCGTACCGTTTGAAGATCACATTCGTCGAACCAAAGGACGTGTCGTCGATCAATATTCTCTGGCATCCGTACGAGCAGCACCAGGCCAAGAACATGGATGTTCTGTGCGACGGCGCGGTCGTGGCCGAAGTCCGCGAGGCCTCGTGCTTTGAACACGAGATGTTCGTGGCGTTTCCGGCCGTCCGTTGCACGACGGTGGAACTGGTGATCCCCGGCCGGAACGGCCTGGTCAGCCCGGCGATTCACGAGTGCCAGATCTTCAGCGATTTCCCACCCAAGGCGTCTGGCAGTAATGCACCGGCGGCGACGGAGAAAGGCTCATGACACGCAGACACAACCGGCGGCAGTTTATCCGCACGGCGGCACGCGCCGCATCTTGCGCGGTCCCGTTCGTCGTTCCGGCGGCGGCCTTGGGACGCGCCGGCCGGATTGCTCCGAGCGAACGGATCATCATCGGTTGCATCGGCGTCGGTAACATGGGAACGGCCGACATGCGTGCCTTGATGACGCTTCCGGACGCGCAGGTCGTAGCCGTGTGTGACGTGAACCGCACGAGGCGCGACGCTGCAAGGCAACTGGTCGACGCCCAGTACGGGGGCGCAAACTGCGCGGCGTACAACGACTTCCGGGAACTTCTCGACCGTCGCGACATCGACGCCGTGAACATCGCGTCGCTCGACTCCTGGCACGTCCTGCACGCCCTGGCAGCCGTCCGGGCCGGCAAGGATGTCTATGTCGAAAAACCGCTGGGGATGAGCATCAACGAAATCAAGGTTCTGCGGGACGCGGTGCATCGCTACGGCCGAGTGTTTCAGTTCGGAACGCAGCAGCGTTCCAGCCAGGAGTTCCGCCGGGCCTGCGAAATCGCCCTCAACGGCCGCGTGGGTAAAGTGCACACCATCAAGGTCGGAGTCCATGCAGGGGCCGCGGAACGCTCGGGCCTGAAAACCTACACTCCTGAGCCGGTTCCCGATTGGCTGGACTACGATCTCTGGCTCGGCCCGGCCCGCTGGTCGCCGTACACGACGGCCAGGCTGACGTATCCGCACTGGTTTCACATCAGCGACCACTCGCTGGGCTATGTTTCCGGCTGGGGCATTCACCACATCGATATTGCCCAGTGGGGCAACGGAACGGAGCTTACCGGGCCGGTGGAAATTGAAGGCACCGCCCGCTTCCCAGATGACGATGCCCTGTGCGACAACCCACTCAGTTGGGATACGCGAATGAAGTATGCCAATGGCGTCAACCTCATCTTCACCGGCTCGGGGCCGGGCTTTGACGGCGTGCGGCAGGGAATCACCTTCGAGGGGACGGACGGCTGGGTCTGGGTGAATCGCGGTTCAATGGACGCCGAGCCGAAGTCGCTGCGAAAGGAGCAGGTCGGCCCAGACGAAATCCGCCTGCCCGTCAGTAAGTTCCACCAAGCCAATTTCCTGGAATGTGTCCGCACGCGGCAGAAGACCATCTCCAATATCGACGTCGCCGTGCGTTCCGATACGGTCTGTCAGCTCGCCTGGTGTGCGTTCCATCTGCAACGCAAGCTCCACTGGGACCCGGATCAGGAGGTTTTCGTCAACGATCCCGAGGCCAACGCGAAACTGACGCGTCCCTTGCGCGCCCCGTGGCATTTGTGACGCAGGCCCAGGACATTGTGGCGAGGTGAAACGCAGAAGAAGCCCGTCCGCACATCTGTGATCACGCGCTCGAACTCCACGGTTGATACGGAATCGCCATTCCTTGGCGTACTTCACGTTGCCGCAGCGGACGTGGCGGGAACAGAATAGCTATTGACGCTGAACTGCACAGTTCGGCGATCTGAATGGTACCGCATCATCGACGTTGGTCGCGAGAACCAGATCCTTCGCTGTCCGACTTGGGAATCGGCCGACCTGGATGGTAAACGCCTCGTCTGGGCGGCAAGCGGAAAACTGTTTGCGAGCGAGTTCCATCGGGGTGGGCTTGCCGGGGAAGTCGAATTGCACGACTTTAATGACATGACTTTTGAAGCGGTTAAGGCCCCGTACCAATTCAGGGGCATGCCTGGGCGTGCAGCAGAACCGCGATGCGGCCGGGTAAGAACCAATGCGTCCTCGGTGTCGTCCGCTTGATGCCTGCAATTCCTCGGGCCACCCGCGCTACCATTCGTCGGTCACGATCTGGAGGAATTCCATGACAGATTCAGACTTTCCAGTCTTGCCGATGCCGGCTGAGGACACGGAAATGGAGCAGGCCGCCGCCAAGGCGAGGCAGACCTTTCGGTTCTTTTGGCGTGAGATGGCCTGGGAACAACGTCGCATTGTTCCTGGATTGGAATTAGCAATCGTCAAGGGTTCGTTCTGGGATCCGCCCGAAATCCGGGCTGAGAATCCCGGCGGCTTCGAAGTCGAGCACATGTGGCTCGTGGAGGTCGATTTCGACGGTCTGCAACTTGAAGGAACGCTGGTCAATTCACCCCATTCACTGAAGTCCTTCCGAGAGGGTGATCGAGTCACTCTCGCCGCCAAACAAGTGCTTGATTGGATGTACGTGATTGACGGACATCTCTACGGAGGATTCACGGTCGATCTGCTGCGTTCTCGCATGGAAACGGCAGAAAGGAAACGGCATGATCGAGCTTGGGGATTCGATTTCGGAGAGGTGGGCATCGTGAATCTGGTGCCCCCGGAATACATTGGTGAACCGCCTTCAAGGCGGAAAGGTTTCTTGTCCCGTTTCAGTTCATCGCGCCCCGCACCTCAAGATTATTCGCTGGTGGCCGCAACAGAGCACCCGATGTCCGTCAATATGCGCGACTCACTCGATCAGACTTTGACCAAGAACCCTGAACTCCTTCATGAAACCGACCATCGTGGCTACTGCTTCTTACACCAGCTATCGCTGGCGGGTTCTTGGGACGGCGTCGATATTTGTTTGAAGCACGGCGCTGATCCTACGAAGGCCGCCCCAAACGGAATGACACCCGTCGCGTTGGCGAAATGCCTGGATTGGAATCGGGTCATTGAGAGATTGCAGCAGACGCGGACGTCCAGCTGACTTCGCACTTCACCCGAAGCTCGCGCTACTGCATCGAGGCGCACAGTCGGCACGCATCCATCGAAGACTTCGATGTGCGCCGCATGGCGGATGACTACTCCGCAGAATTCCCCGAGATTTCACGCTCCGAAATTGCATGCGTACGTGACGGCCTGCATTGTGGAGTACCGACGATCACATTAAGAGCGGAAAGCCGGCAGTGTTCGTCCTGGTCCGCGTCGGCTTTCGCCGGCATCAACATCGCAAGGACCGTAAGCAAGCCCGGCAGAAGTTGCCGTTCGCTGCGTGAGATGTGTTTGGCACATCCACTGAGATTCGCCAACGCTGTCGAGGGCGGTTCGGGAGAAAACCGCACACTACATCTCGAAAGGCCCGGATTCAAAACCATCCTCGACTGGTTCATCCGCGAGGCCGCCGCCCTATTTCACGATCGCTCGCCAACTTCCGTTAATTGGTCGACATAAGTCATTGTTGGCACTTCTGGATTATGCAATTCGGCCTCGCCGGACTTAATCGAGCCACCTGTTCGCGGTCCATTACTTTTCGAGGGTTACAGCTTACCGGCTGGCCCGGACCAGTTGTTTTTCCAGATTTTCCAAACTGATCCCCTTGGTCTCCGGCATGATTTTCCAGACGAAGAACCACTGCAAGACCATCATCAGAGCGAAGAACCCAAACATGCCCGCCACCGAAAAGTCGGCCATGACAGGGAAGGTCCAAGAGACGATCGCGGCCATCGACCAGTGGATAAAGGTGCCCAGTGCTTGTCCTGTGGCACGAACCGCATTGGGAAATATCTCGGAGATGAACACGAACATCACGGCGCCTTGCGAAACGGCAAAGAACGCGATGCTGCCGATCATGGCCGCTAAGACCAGCGGGCCGTAACGATCCGCGCCGTTGGAAAAAGCACAAGCGACTG
>CAIPEB010000715.1 GCA_903863885.1 uncultured Planctomycetaceae bacterium
ATGATCTCGTGCGCCTTGCGGAGTTCGCCTTCCAATTCCTGGGCGTTCATGCCCTATGTTGGAACACGTTTCCCAAAATCAGAAAAGATCAATTCTTCCACCGTCGCCCCTTCCGGGGCGACGGGGAAAATGGACAGCTACTGCAGGTGGATTCAACTCATGGCAGGACGCGTTGCCGCGAAACGGCATGGGCAAAAAGAATCAGGCCAATCCCAGCCCGAACGCTGCAGGATTGGCCTGATAGCGAAATTACAGTGATTTCCAATCGGATCAGCTGGCGTCGTCATTATCGTCCGTCAACGCCAAAGGAATTGCAACCGCGGCCGCCACACCCAGTCCAATCAAGGTCCATCCGAGCCAGCCGATTCCGCCCAGGTTGCCACGTACCGTCGGGTCGCCCTGAAGGACGAGCGCCGAATTGACAGCCGCCGGCGGCGCAGTGTTCGGAGCCCACAGGCGATAGATGGACGCGCCGGCCGGAGTTTCCAATCGGTAGAGTCCGCCCGTCATTCCGTTGACCGCGAATTGTCCCTGGACGTCGGTCTGAGTCGTTGCGACCGCGTTCTCGTCCGAGGTCCGCACAACTCGAATGGCGACTCTGGCGCACGGTTGTCCCTGCGCGTCGAGTACCTTTCCCTTCATTTCGCCGCCGGGTTGCAACGCCAGATCGCGCACCACGCCCGCCGGCGCGGCCGAAGCCGCCGGAGCGCTGCTCGTGATCTGGGGATTCGCGGCCAGCAACTGCTGCATTGGCAGCAGAACAATCGATGTCGCAACGACGAACATGCGTAGCTTAATGCTGCGGAGGATGTTCATTTTCGAGTCTCCATCCTGCGAAATGGCAGAGCGCGGCCAGCGCCATATCTGCTCGACCCGCGACTGCATGACGGACTTGCGGAGGACGATCGCCTCCCGCCTCAGACAAGGGGCGGTATATTTACGAATCCAGCCGGACTGAGCAAGATCGAAATGTGCAATATTCCTCGAACTGCGCCGCAATCTGGGTAAACACGGCGAACTGAGCGGCCCGCCGTGCCGCGAGCGGCTTGCACAACAAAGAGGCCACGGATGGGCACGGATGATCAACGAACATCGCCGGGAGCAGTCGACATGACACGACATCATGGTCACACGGTCAGCAAGTCTGTGATTCAAACATCGCCGGGAACGAGTCGCTCGCTTACGACGTCGAGCTATCACGTACTGCAACGGCACTCGTTCATCAGTCGAGCCGGATTGCTATTTGCCGCTTTCGGCCTGATCGCCGCCGCAACGGCTCAGGCGGCTGACCCGCCCGCACCGCTGCGGATCGCCCTGGTGGGAGACTCGACGGTTTCCACGTACTCGAACCCACCCGCGGATACCCCGGGTCTCACGGGGTGGGGCCAGGTCTTTGACGAGTTCTTCAACGACAAAGTCACAGTGCTGAACTTCGCGGTGTCCGGACACAGTTCAAAGAGCTTCATCCGCGAAGGACTCTGGCGCAAGACGCTCGACGCGAAACCCGACTACGTCTTCATCCAATTCGGACACAACGACCAACCGAACAAAGGTGCGCGATCGACGGACGTGAACGGCGATTATCAGGAATACCTGAGGCAGTACATCAACGAGGCTCGTGCCGCCGGCGCAAAACCAGTCCTGGTGACTTCAGTAGCACGTCGCATCTTTCAAGAAGGAAAGCCGCACACGACCCTGCAGCCGTATGTCGATGCGATGAAGAAAGTCGGCAGGGAGATGGATGTTCCCGTGATCGACCTGCATGCCGCCAGCCTGGCGCTGTTGGAAAAACTGGGCGACGAAGGGAGCGCGGACTTCAGCCCCTCGGCGAAAGACCGTTCGCACTTTTCGCGCAAGGGAGCGCGCAGCATGGCCAAGCTCGTCGCGGAAGCGATCCCGCAGACGGTGCCGGCTCTGCAGCCCTACCTCGCCGAATCCTGGTTCGGCAACCAGGTCGGCATCTCGGACGACGTGCCGGCCCCGTGGACACCGCTGGTCGTCGGCGGTTCGGCGGTTAAGTCCTGGGGAAGAGACTATCGTTTTGACCGCTCACTCTTGCCGACCGAGATCGTGACGAGCGGCGCAAGCGTTCTTGCCTCGCCGATTTCGCTTGTGGGGCGAGTTGCCGGAAGACCGGTGACGTGGGGCAACGAGTCGATTCGATTTGATCACATCACGCCGACCTGCGTGACGGGCAGCGGCAGCGCCACGGCCGAGGGACTGAAGGTCACGGGCAAGACGACCGTCGAATACGACGGCATGATCCGCGTCGATATCGAAATTGCCCCGAGCGGAAAGAGCGTGAACATCGAGGAGTTGCTGCTCGAAATGCCGGTCCGCGCGGACAATGCCCGCTACCTCTATCACTTTCCGGGCCAATGGGGCAGCGTGGCCAACAGCGGTTTCCTGCCCGAGTCTGGATGGTCGCATGCTTTCAAGCCGTTCGTGTGGCTCGGCGATGAGGATCGCGGACTGGCCTGGTTCTGTGAATCGGATGAAAACTGGTCGCCGGCTGATCCAAAACGCGCTCTGACCATTGAACGCTCTGAAGGCCGCGCGGTGCTTCGCTGCCATCTCATTGAACGCGCCACCGAGTTGAAGGACCCGCTGAAATACACGTTCGGCTTTCAGGCAACTCCCGTGAAGAACCCCGACAAAACCGTTTGGGACTATCGCATCACGCATAGCGGTAATTACGGACTGGAGAGCACGCCGTCACAGGGGCCGGGGACTCAGATCACCTATCCCGCCGCCGGACACGTGCGAGCCGAGGAGGGGACCTTCGAGTGCTGGTACCGTCCGGCTTACGACACCGAGCGGGAACTGCCCGTCGCCGAGCGAAAGCACATGGCAAATCGGAGCCTGTTCACAATCACATGGGGAGCCGACGTCCAGCAGGGCACAAATTGCGGCTTCTATTGGAACGAAGACGCTCAGGGTCCCGTTGTCTGGTCGCGCAAGGACGGGAATGTGCTGTTGAATCCGCGGGCATCGTTCGACTGGAAGGCAGGCGAGTGGCACCATCTGGCCATGACCTGGAGCGACAAGATCCGCATCTACGTGGATGGCAAGATGCTCTCCGAGAGTCCGAATGCCGGGTTCATTCCCGCGCCGCTGGACAAAGCCGTGATCGAGATCGGCGGCCGTTCCGCTCTTGCCACGATCGACGACGTGCGAATTCTCAGCGTCGCACGCGCGCCGGAACCGAACACGGGTCCGCATCAGCCCGATGCTCAAACGCTGCTGCTCGACTCGTTCGACAACTACGGCAAGGACGCCGCATCAAAGCCTGTGGGGAAGGCGGACTCGTCACTCGTTTTTGTTCCCGCCAAATTCGGACTCGGGCCGACATGGGAGCCCGCGAATAATCCGACCGAGTTGCAGCGGTTGGCTTCGATCGGCGTTCGCACGATCTGTTTTCACGAGCACTGGTCGCCGTATCAGTCGCATCCCTACGTTACGGCCGAGAACCGCCCGAAGCTCAGGAGCCTCGTGGATGGATGTCATCAGCAGGGAATCGGGCTGTTGTTGTACATGTCGCGGCAGTTCGCTGACAACGCCCCGGAGTGGGCGAAGTACTCGAAGGAAGTCGTCGCCGAACCGCCGTCGGGTATCTACGAGCGGATGCCGAAACAGAAGGCCTACAATGTGTGCTGGAAAAGTCCGTGGAAGGACTTCTGCCTGTTCCACCTCGACCGCCTGCTGGCCGAGTTCGGACACGATGGCTGGTATCTCGACGGTCCCGAATGGCCGATGGCGTGCAACAACACCCTGCACGGCTGCGGATACCCGGCAGCGGACGGAACGATTCACCCAACGTACGATATCTTTGCGACTCGCGATTTCATGAAGCGATTGTATGTGCTGACTCGCCGGCGCAAGCCGGAAGCACAGTTGAACATCCACAACTCGACCGTGATGGTGATCCCGACGCTTGGTTGGGGTACGAGCACCTGGGGCGGAGAACAGATCGACGCCATCAAACCGCCGGTGAAGACGCTTGATATCCTGCCCATGGACGCATTCCGCACCGAGTTCATGGGCCGCCAGTGGGGCGTGCCGTCCGAGTTCCTTGTCTATGACGGCCAGCCCTACTATGCGAAAGACGTGCTTGCTTACACTCTGCTGCACGGTGTGATCATCCGACCGTCCGGCCACGAGCAGCTCGATCGGATCGCCTCGCTATGGAAGGTGTATGACGAATTCCCTTTCAAGAATGCGAAACTCTATCCGTACTGGAACAACGCACGACTGCTGAAATGCCAGCCTGCCGGGGTCTACGCCACTGCGTATGAGCGGCCTGACGAAGGGCTGCTGGTGTTCGTAAGCAACCTCGGAGACAGCGCAAGCGATGTCGCCGTTACGCTGCAACTTGATCAACTGGACTGGAAAGGAATCTCCCAAGTCTGCGACGCCGTGACGCGTGAACCGATCGCCATCGACGGAAACAGCATCCGCTTCCATCTCGGTTCGTGGGCGTACCGCGTAGTGCGCGTGCGGCCGAAATGATACATGCGTGAGGACACGTTCGCTCCTCTGTTTGCTCATCCCGGGCAATGCGGAGATTGCGCAAACCAACATCAGGAACGGGGGGGACTGAGACGTGCATCGCATTGTTTCATGGCTCGCATTTCTCGCGGGCGCGCTGACCTCGCTGGTTCATGCCGCGGAACATCCGGGGCGCCCTGTTCTTTCTCTGGACGGAACCTGGCAGTTCCAACTCGCCGATGGTCAGGACGCAGAGTCGAGTCAGCCCGCCGCTTCCTCGGTGGAGTTCTCGCACCGCATTCAGGTTCCGGGCAACTGGCAAGCCCAGGGTTTCGGACAACCGCGCGGGATAGCTCGGCATGATTACCAGGGCAAAGCCTGGTATCGCCGCTGTTTCACCGTGCCCGGTGAATGGGCTGATAGCCGGATCTGGCTGCGCTTCGAGGGCGTGTGCAACTGGGGAGACATATTCGTTGATGGTGTGAAAGTCGGACGGGTGGACTCGTTTATCACGCCGCAAGAGTTCGATGTTACGGAGCATGTGCGATCCGGAAAAGCACATCGGCTGGATGTGCTCGTGGACTCACGCACACCGCCCGACGCTCCCTATGTCGGGATGATGCAGTTCCTCGTGGCCTCCGGTGGGATCACCAGCCACGTTCGACTTGAAGCACGCTCCGATCCGTGTCTCGATCGAATCGCGTTGCGGGCCGAACCCGGGCTGAAGGGTGTATTGGCCGCACTTTCGATTGGACGCAGCAAAACAAACGATGCGTGGCAGGGGACTGTGCGAGTGCGCGTACTCGACGGCAACGGCGGAGTCGCGACCGAAGGGGAATTGCCTGTTGCGATTCCCGCTGGCGCGGCTGTTTCGAAGTTTGTCGAGTTGCGACTTCCAATGCCCAACCTGCATCCCTGGTCCCCGGACGATCCTCACTTGTACCTCGTGGATGCATCGCTGAGTGACGCACGCGGCTATTGCGAGGGCGTAACGATCCGTACAGGTTTTCGGACGATGGCAGCCGATCGCGACACCGGGAATTTCTTGTTGAACGGCAAGGCCATTTTTCTGCGCGGCTGCGGCTACGACAGCCTCGAACCGATCAACGGATCTCCGCCTCCTGACAAGGCAACGTATCTCGAACGATTGCGCCGCCTGAAGGATTGCGGCTTCAATGCCATTCGCTTTCTGGCACACACGCCGCTCGACGAGTTCTTTCAAGCGGCCGATGAGGTCGGAATGCTGGTCCAAACCGAGGGCGAGTGGTTCATGGGCGGGACTCCGATGAAACCTGCGACGGCGGAAATACTCAAGGCTCAGGTTCCGCGGATGATTCGCGAGTTCGAGAATCATCCCTGCTGGTACTCGTTCAGTTGCTTTAACGAAGCGTTCAACGCGCAACTCGATCCGGTAAAACAAGCCTACATCACGTACGCTCACGAGATGTTTCGAGCGATGAAGCCGTACCACTTCTTTGTGGCGTCGGACGGCGGCGGCGACCAATGGCCGACGGATATCATCACCGACCGCTGGGTCATGGGACGGGCTGATGGCGCTGCGCCGACCGCTCAGGGGCCGCAACAGGTCTTTCACGGACAGGTGGAAGAAGTCGCGTTGTTTCACCGTGCCTTGGACCAGGACGCCTTACGACTGCTGGCCGCGGAGCGACCGCAGGCGGACGCTCCGCCGAATGCCGCCGCGAAACTGCAGCCTGCCGCGAGCTGGCCGAAGCGTGTCGAAGCCCCCGGAGTGTCAAAAGCTGACGAGGCGAAGACGGCGCTGCCTGCCCGCGGCCAACCGCTGACCATCGCGGCTTGGGTCAAGCCCGAGCGTTTTGACGCGAACGACTGGGGCACGTTCTTTTCATGCGGCGCAGCCGAGACGGGTCGCGCGCTGATCCTCGGAATGGACGGCACGGCCGGCGACGGACGCGTCTGCGTCGGCCGATTCTGGGACAATATCCTGCAGTCCAAACGGGCGCTGGCCAAGGATGCCTGGAATCACGTCGCGATTGTCTACGACGGCCGTTGGATACGTTTGTGGATCGACGGAACGCTTGACTCGGAGTTCGAGGGCGCCCTCGATCTCCCGCCCGAGGACATTGCCATCGGGCGGCTTGTCGACCGCGCGATGCGCACCCCCGTCGACTATGCCAGCCGGCCGCACGTCTGGCACGAGTTCGACAATACGTATATCGCGCCGCTGCCCGACCTCGACAAGGAGTCGAGATTGACCGGCGTCATGACCCAGGCTTGGGTGCTGGAACCGCATCGCCGACGCCTGGAAAGTTATGGACTGCTGCAGCGCTACGGAGAACTTCGCCGGCGATCGATCGCCCGTTATCGAGAATACGTAAAGGCCGTTTTCGAACGCGCCCGCTGGATGCCCCGGCTCGACGGATATGCATGGTGGGTCGTCAGCGATATTCCGGGCGGCGTCGAGACGGATGCGACCGATTACGGCGTTCTCGACATGGTCTATCAGAACGAGAAGTTCGACGCGGCATGGTTCCGGACGTTCAACCGCGAATCGGTGCTGCTGATCGACGCCGATACGGATCAGCGAGTGATCTCGTCCGGAAAGACACGAGAAGTGCGACTGGCACTTTCGCACTATGGTGATCAGCCTATCGAGGGCGGGCAGCTGACCTGGCGGATCTCCGATGGAAATAAGACGCTCTGCGAAGGTCACGCCGGTCCGCTGAATGCCGCATGTGCGGCGATTACAGATCTGACTCGCATTCCCATCGGACCATTCAACTGGTCCGCCCCCGCGCAACTGGAATTGACCGCGGAGATCGACTCCCCGGCGTGTCGGCAGAGCAATCAATGGACGTTCTGGGTCTTTCCCGAGAGGAAACCGGATGCGCCGCAGGCCGGCGTGGCCAATCTGACCGGCGATGCCCTGCTAGATAGCCGCTACGCGGCTCGCGGCAGTCGATCACTCGACGGGCAAAAGGCGGCACTGGCAACATCGCTGACTCCGGAACTTCTGGCATGGGCACAGTCAGGCGGGAGCATGATCCTGCTCGAACGCAACAAACAGGCGTCCGGCGTTTCCCGTCCCGCGGTGGTAAACGGTTCGTTCAGTGTTCCGAGTACGATCCTGCAGCATGCAGGCTCTATCCCTTACTGGCCGCTTTGGCTTCGCTGCGACGCACAATGGTCGGAGTCACATCCCGCGATGGGCGACTTCCCCCACAATGGAATCAGCGGCTTCCAGTTCATGCGCCTGTTCAGTTCCGGCGTGCCCACCGTGGACTTTACGCCGCGCGATGCGCCAACCCGAAAGTACTTCCGGCCGATCATGGCTGGAATGAGCCTGATTCCCTGGGCTGAAGATGCTTCGCGTTTCAATTACGCGCTGGCGTACGGTGCCATGCTGAGCGAGTGCCGAATCGGTGCCGGTCGCGTCATTGTCTGCAATCTGTGGCTCCTCGACGGGATCGACCGAGATTACCCTGAAGCGGGCTACCTGCTCGACTGTCTGGTGAGTTACGCCGCGAGCGAACAGCCGCCAGTCGCGTTGCCGGAACTCTCCGCCGATGACGCAAGGGCCACCTTCCGCATCACCGCCACAAACTCGACGGAACAGTGAATTGAATTACACTCATCTCTGCTCGACACCACCACTCGACGTCCGGTGCATGAAAGAACCATCATGATGCGATCTCGACATGCGGTCATTGGATACGCTCGTCCTCACGCCGAAAGTCCATTGATGCCGTGGGTTGAAACCCACGTCTGCCGTCAAACCGTCGCTCCGCGACTGCGAAGCGGCCCATGTTCGCTTTCTGATCGGCGAAAAGCGTGGCGTGTTGCAGGTCTCCTTGTGTGGCTCCTTGCGACGAGCCTGATGCCAACCGCCTTGGACGGCGTCTCGATGTCCGATCTTCTTCATGCGGGCGAAAACGCGGTGAACGCGTCGCCGGTAATAGAGCTCGGTTTCGAGGAGAACGTGACCGACGCTTCAAACGGCAAACACACGTGCACAGTTCACGGAGTGCTCTCGTTCGTCGAGGGCAGACACGGGAAGTGCGTGGCGCTCGACGGCCGCAGTTGGATTGACACGGGCGTTGCGCAGAAGGAACTCGGCGACGAATTCACGGTTGAATGCTGGGTAAAGCCCGCCGCGCAGCAGAATGCTCATGCCGATGTATTCGGCAACCACGTCAGCGAAGGAATGGGGTTCGTTCTGCAGCAGGACTCGGGGAACACCAATCAATTTGTGGCGGGTTACGGCGCGGGGCCGAACCATTGGGTACTTGCGCCCGCGGTTCCATTGGCGGCCGACAGGTGGCAACACGTGGCGCTCGTGAAAACGAGGGAAGAGATCAGCCTGTACATCAACGGCGTCCAGGTTGCCGTGCAGCAGGATGCGGCGCCAATCCAGCTTTCGCCGATGCCGGTAGCCGTGGGCCTGGGCTACACAGCCGAGGAGCGGTGCTTTCGAGGACTGATCGACGAATTCCGCATTTGGAGCAAAGCGATGACCGCCTTCGACCATGCGGGTATCGAACCGGCAGCCGCGCGGGAAACTCGCTCGTTGTGCCTTGATGCCACGCCCCGCCCGGCCGCAGGAGAGTTGCAACAATCATGGACGCTCGCCAACGACGATACGCGAATAACGCTGGGCGTCACTGCCGCTGGCGAACCGGTCGTACGAGAACTGGCCTGTGTAACCGGCGGCAGGAACTGGATCGGCAACGCCGTTGTCTCACCGCTTCCATCTCAAGTCGAAGTATCCGGGCAGCAACGGTCGCCGAACTGGCGATTGGCTGATTCGGCAATCGAGGAATGCGAGGGAAAGAAACTGACGCTGCGATTTATTTGCGATGATCCCGCGTTGGAGTTTATCTCGCAATGGCATGCGCGGTCCGGACCCGGTCCGATCCACCACGACATGCGCATCAAAAATCTCTCGACTCAGGTTGTGACCATCGGGGAGCATCCGACGTTTGATCTGGATGTGGCGGGCGCGGCGGTCCTGTGGAGCATTCACACGGATGGCGGCACTCCGGATTCCGTCGGCGTGTATCGCCGCCCGTTGGCTGACTCGCAGGCGGGGAGCCGATACTCCGTGCGCACTGCTCCATCCGGCGAGTTCATTCCGCTCGTGGTGCTGGAGTCCGCGGATCGGCAGGGAATCTACTTCGGGCTGGAATGGAGCGTCTGCCGAATTGAGACTGTGATGCTGGCGGGCGGTGCGTCGTCCGCGCTGCGAGTGCGAGCGGGCAACGTGGCGGATCTGCACATGAATCTGGATCCGGGCGAGTCACTCGACCTGCGTCCGGGTTTTCTCGGCGCATACCGCGGCGACCTGGACGATATGGGCAACCGTTTGCGACGCTGGCTCCGCCGCTATTCCGTCCCCGAGGTGTTGCGTCAAGACGCGGGCTATCCCCGCGTGCAATGGAATGCGTTCGGAGCCACGGGCAAGACGCCGGGCAGTTGGGACCCCGTCGAGAAGAAGTACTATCCGTTGATCGACGACATCGCGCCTTTGGGTTTCGAGGAAGTCATGATCGACGTGGGATGGTGGGAAGGCGGCGAGCCCGATTCGGATCCTGTCGACTGGCCTTCCGGAATGAAGAAAGCCGCCGAATACGCCCACGAGAAAGGCATGCGGTTCGGGCTTTATTGGACGGACAACCTCAACATGGCCGATCCGGCAGGTCGCCGTCAGCGTGCCGATCGGATCTCGCGGCTCTTTCGCGATTACCGTGCCGACATGTGGCGTTCCGACAACACGCGGGGCGAGCTGATCGGGGCCTCGTTTGCGGCAACTTGCGGCTTTTATGAGATGGTCGACGAGTTGGCCCGAAGCATTCCGGGTTTCCAGTGGGAAAACTGCTGCAGCGGCGGCAGGGTCAAGGACTTCGGAGCCATGAAGCGTGCGGTGAAGATCTTCAACTCGGATACGTACTCGACGCTGCACGCGCGTCAGGCTTTCCACGACAGTTCGCACGTCTATCCGCCGATGCAGATCGAGGGGCATCTGGGCAGCACGGACGGCCGCTTCCGTCCGCGCGGAATCGCGGGATTGAAGTTCGCTTTCCGCTCGACATCGATGGGCGCTCCGGAATGGTTCCTCGACGCTCCGAACGGCGGAAACGGAAGCGATGCGTGGGATGAATCGGAGAAGAACGCCGTCAAGTCATGCGTCGAAACGTACAAGACCAGACTGCGTCCCCTCGTGCGCACAGCCGATGTCTACCACGTCTTTCCGCGTCCTGACGGCAAGAACTGGGACGGAGTCGAATACTACGATCCGGACAGCGGCAAGGGCGCCGCGTACGTCTTTAAGCCCTCCCCGACCCAATCGACGGAGACAATCCGATTCAAGGGGCTCGACGCCAGCCGCAAATATCGCCTTTCGTTTGAGGACGGCACTCAACCCGCATCGGTTCGATCAGGGGCCGAACTGATGAACCAGGGACTGTCCTTGACACTTGCCGGCGACGAAGCCTCGGAACTGGTCTTCATCGAATTCGCGCAGTGAACACCGGACCGAAGCGTTGCCTGCTCACGGTGCGGCTCGATTGCCAATAGGTATGGCACGAAATACTCATTGGCCGGGAATGCGAATTAATTAATGCACAGACTCCGTACCCGAAGCCCGCGATAACTTGATTGCCCCGGCTGCGTCGGGTGGTGAAATCTCCAGTACGTGTTTATCGGCGAACTGAATGCGAATTCCCGGATTGCCCGGTTGGGACGCGACGGTTTCCGCGCGATTCACCGCAGGTTGTGCTTCTCGCGCCAGCGGCTCCACCACGAATTGAAAACGCACTTCGCCGCGCCCGGATCGCTGGTAGATCGCGGTCGGAATCGGCCGCCAGGGAGATCCTGCCCACCCCTGGACCGGCTCGTCTTCTTTGCCTTTGACAATCCGCACGGAGAGCTTCTCGTCGGCGACGGGCACGATCGAAACGTTGCTGCCGTCGGCCCGTTCGGTTCTTACGGCCCTGGTCTGCTCATCCAGTACAGCGACGTCGAGACTGAAATGGAACAGCGACTCGTACCGGTGCTCCGCTTCATCCTGCGGCTTCAGCGTGTCGGTCACGACAAAGACGTTTTCCCGCTTCACGAACACGATCTGACGCTGGTGCGTTACTGCCGTCGCTTTTGAACCGTAGCCGTCATCGTAGACGCCGATCGCGCAGTCGTAGTCGGGCGTTGAGATCCAGCACGTCCTGCTGTCCGCCGGAACCGGTGCGGTCCACGGCCTGGGCCAGTAGTATGTTTCCCTCTTGCCGGATCGATGCTGCCCCTCGCCATCCACCATCACGGTATTGTGTCCGCTTGTACTCAGTACGTACTTGCGCCAGCGGGAGCGGTCGTACGAAAAATTCCCCGGGTCGAGCAGCAGTTGCTGGCCTTGCGACCAGAGCACG
Organism: uncultured Planctomycetaceae bacterium; assembly: GCA_903863885.1. GTDB lineage: Bacteria > Planctomycetota > Planctomycetia > Pirellulales > Pirellulaceae > CAIPEB01. The sequence goes on from CAIPEB010000715.1 coordinate 11,886, forward strand.
AAATGCAGCTTGTCTTCGTGCTGGTGGCCCGCGCCGTATGGCCCCGCGTCTAACAAAAGAAAAGTCGCATCGGCGTCCCATCCCGATCGCATTACATAATGGCCGGTGTAGGGAAACGCATAGGACGTTTCGGTCGGCGCCTTTCCACTCGTCCTGGACGTGGCGACAAAGTTGAAGTCCTCGCGCCCGGGAAACAGCTTGTATCCTGTGGCAAGCAGATCGCGGATATCCGCGTTGCCCGAGTCGTTCAGGCCGGGAATACTGCCGTTGGGCATCGATGCGAACAGCAGGTAGTTGAACATCTTCTCCATCTTTGCCTGGAAATCGCCGGGCAATTCGCCTCGGACTTCATTCAGGTCGGCCAGTTCGAGAATGGACGCGAACTCCCTGACGACCCAGTTGTTGTAGCCGGCAGCCAACTCGAATTGCATGCCGTCCGGATAGACCTCGTCGTCCAGTTGACGATAGAGCCGGTCGAGCGCGGTCTTGCGCCACTCTCGTGCTTCCTTGAATTCCGGAAACAGCACGCCGGCCGTGAACATCCCATTGGATTCCGCGGTGAGCCAGTTGCCGGTGCTCGGCCAGCGGACGAGATGGCGAGCCTGTTCGCAAACCGACTTGAACACAGCAACGATCGCTTCGTCGCTGAACGCCGGTGAACCGAGGCAGCGGTAAATCGCGTTGGGCCAGGTGTCCGCCAGGCGGATGCCGGTCGTCAGCGTCTGCCACGCTTCGCAACCATCAGGCATGCGGTTGCCGGAAGAAAGCAGCACGGCGGGGTTGGAGGCGGTCCAGTCCAGGATTTGCGCAGCGATCTCGCCCGCGTACTTATCTTCGCCGGTCTGCCAATAGGCTTCGGCCAGCGTGCGGAAATGAAAATGGCGGTTGATCGACTCGTTCCACAGGTGAGTGCGCGCCTCGCCCTCAGTCGGATTGGCATGCCAGTCGATCTTGGCGCCGAAGTCCCAGGTGCCGTGCTTTCCCGGGCCGGTCGGGTAGTCAAACTTGTGCTGCATCGCCTTCTCAACAGCATCCAACTTCGGCGGCTTTGTTTTCTTTGACTCGCGGAAGGCCGGATTTCGCCAGTCCACGACCCAGCGGGGCGATGTGCGATTGCGGAAATGGGCTGCCAGCGCGGATCGAGCGGCGTTCCAGTCCTGGGTTGCGACCGCCTGCTTCACGGCCGAGAGCGCCGGCTGTTCGAGGTCCAGCGCCGCAAAAAGCTCAGCGTCCGTCAATCGCGGGCCCTTGCTGCTCTCGCCCTGCAACTCGAATCCATCCAGTCGCACCACGGCATTGGAATCCGGCGTATTACCGTATCCGGATGCCGTCATCCGCACGCCGTCGATGTGGCTCCATCCCATCGGCTGACGAGTCGGATTCAGCTCGGCAAAAGGCAGAACGAATTGTTTCCATCCCGTCCAGTCCAGCGTGATCGCGAACGCGTAGTAATCGATTCCATCGCTTTGCGGGTTCTCCGAGCCGAAGATCACGACGAATCTCGATCCCGTCGCTTTTTCACTGTGCAGCCAGAAAGCGGCCGTATCGAATTTCGACCAGTCCTGAGGTTCGTCGAACTTGCACGAGATGCCCGACGACTCGCCGTGCCTCCAGCAAATCGACTCAGGCCATACCTTCTGAATCGCGGAGTCCGGCGTGCCGCCTTTCCACAACGGCGCAAACGACGGTTGATCGGCGGCAAGAACAGGCATGGAAACGACGAGCCAAAACAGCATGGTTGATTTCACGGAATGCTCCTTGAGGATCAACGGCGTTGAGCTTTGCAGGCATTGGGAATCTGGCTGTATTGTCGGTGACGGTGCACTGGCTGCAATAGCACCGAGGGATCGGCTGCGTCGTTTCGCGGGAGAGTCGACTCCTTGCGCGGCAAGAGGTTCTTCGGACGGTGCGGCGAATAAACCATTGTGGTCGCGTTTCTCCGCGAAAGACGTCATTCGGGCGTCACGGAGGACGACAAAAGCAAGTTCATAGCTCGGCTTGGCCGCACTCCAAAGAAGCGCTGCCTTTCGCAGAACGAAAAGCGACCATCGTCTCAGTTACGTCTACCGCTGACGAGGAACAGAGTAACCGTTGCGATCACGGGACATCCCACGTCCGAAGCGAGGAGATCGGCGAGCCAATCACGAAATTGCTGAGCGTCGTCCGTTTCGGCGAGAACGTCGACGGTGCGGCGCACGTCGAACACCGTGTCGACCGCGGAGAATCCCTCAGCCACCAGCAAATGACCGGTGATTTCAATGTCAGCCAGACCGGTCGCATGCAGCAGACCGAACAATTCCCGTCCGATCCAGCCATGCCGAAATCGATCAGACCAGACCTCGACGATGCGCCGCACCTTCGGCCTGTCGGGGCTCGCGATCGTGAACGTTCCCCAGTCCGGTTCCGCGCAAACGATGCGACCACCGGGCCGCAGCACTCGGCACATTTCGCTGATCACGCGTTTCGGATTCTCGAAATGTTGCAGTGAACGGTCCACGCGACACGCATCGAAGGCCTCGTCTTCAAAGTCCAGTTGATGCGCGTCCCCGACGACAAACCTCGCTCTCGAAGAACCTCCCGAGTTTCTGCTCGTCGCCGCGTCAACAAAGCCTCGGCTAAGGTCCACTCCGACCGCTTCGCCTTCCGGCCCGACACAATCGGCGACCCTGTCCACATCGAACCCGAGTCCGCAACCCACATCGAGGACACGATGGCCGGGGCGCAGGTCGAGTCGGCGCATCATCTCGGCCTTGTAGGATTGGAAGCTCGGCAGACCGTCCATGAACGTCAGACACGTCCGGAATTTCTCAAAAGTCGCCTGCCCATCGACATTTCGAAACCCGTTTGCCAGGTAGTCACCTTCGCTAGATTTCCCCGCCATTTATCGATGACCTTTATTGGGTCGAGCCGCACGCGTTCGTGCCCGGGTGATCTGAGCTCGCGTCCGTGGGCTGAAACCCACGTCAATCTTCAAACGTCTCTACGCGACAAATCTGCTGCAAAGTCAGCGGACTCCGCTTGTTCCACACACTGTTGCAGGATTGCCACAACCTTCAGGTCACTATTGACTGCAATCGCCGGACGGACCTGTCGTTCGGATCGTCCATGAACACGGGCAATAAGCAGCCCGTGCGACACGATGGACTTCCTGCACTCGCCTGTGCCTAGTCACTGATGCCCATCGCAGGGAGCGGATTGGGAAACACGTGGGCCAGTTCGGCCAAGTGATCCGAGTGTCCGTATCCGTCGAGGTCCTCAAACTCCTCGGTGAGAATCCGAGCGAAGTTGTCGTACCGCAGGGCCTGGACGTGCAGATGCGGCGCCCAGTTTCCGTTGTGCGGCGGGCCTCCCACTTCGGCCAGGACGGTCCCGGCTTTAATCCGGCTGCCCGGTTCGACAACCACATTCTGGAGGTGGGCGTAGATGAATACGGAGGCCGGAAACTGCGACTCGTCCATCGGGAGATTCGGCCTCAGGAAGATGCGATGCCCCCACCCGCCATCCAGGTCACCGTCGTTGTCGACCACCATCACGGATGCGTCGTATTGCGTGTAAACAGGGGTGCCTTGCGGGACGTTAAAGTCCACTCCGAGATGGATGAACCCGCCGCTTTTCTGCAGATAGCTGCCGCGCCATATACACGACCGGTCCTCCAGGTAGCCGCCGTAGGACCAGTAAACGCCCCGTTTCCGGTGCACTTCTTCCAGGAACTGCTGGCATAACATCGGGTCAAGCAAAGGGCTGCGAGGACTTTCGCCGTGCTTCTTTTCGTAATCCTTGATCCACGCATCCGACTCCCGGTCGATATTGACCCGAGCGAACGTCTTACCGGCCAGAGTTGGAAACAACGTCGTAACGGACATTGGGCAGTGCTGTTCTTCTATCGATGGGATGTGCCGGGAAATTTACGGCGAGCGGTCTGGGCAGGTGACGGTGCTTCGGATTCCGCCAAGTGCGTCAGCCGATGTTTGCGTTCGGGTCCCTTGCCCGGATGTAGCTGCACAGTTCCTTGGCCATATCGGTGTAGAGATTAATCTTGGAATAGTCCATTTCGACGTTGTTCAGATATTGCAGGATGATCGCATCGCCGGCTCGCGTACAGGGGAGAATGCCTGCGAAGAAGAAGCCGAGCTTTTCGAGTTCGGCGGTGTGCTCGCAGATGCCCGGGTCTTCCATGTTAATAAAGAGATTAATGCAGGCGAGCTGCTTTACGCAGAAACCCCGCAGGATGCGCCGCACTTCCTTGAGGACGCCTGAACCGAATTTCCTGATGAAGATCTCGGCGCAGCCTTCGGCCTCGTTGAAGGAGGATTCGATCTCGGCCGCCGGTTGGGCCGCATTCGATTCGGGGGCCGATGTCAGGTAGCGATGCTCCCTGGCGCCGATGTTGTTGTACAGTTTCTCGATGATCTCCCGATGGTGGGCGGGAACATAGAGTTCCTTGGCGACCGGCGGCTCCATGTACTTGAAGCTCAAGACCACGCTGATCCGCTGAGTGCTGTCCCCGGCAATGCCCTTGAATTTCCACGAGTTGGGGCTCGTGGCCAGGAGCAGGCCGCAGTCGTTGATGGAGTACCGCACCATCGCTTTCTGGGTAAAGACGTGGTTGGCCACCGCATACGCGTACATGCCCGTGAGCGGGCGTTTCTTGGGGCATGTGAACAGGTAATCGATCAACCGCGTGAACGCGCCCTGACCGCGGTACTCGACATTGACGAACACAAACGTTAACTCGGCGATGCTGTCCTCGTCATGCTGAAACAGCAGGGCGGCGTGCCCCATGAACGTGTTGTCCTGCGTGACCGCGACTGCGGAGACCAGTTCTCCGCTTTCGTTCATCGCCACGAGCCGTTGCGGATAGTAGATGTGGTCGTCGAAGAAACTGTATCCGTGCGATTTGTAAGCACAGCGCGAAATCTCGATGGCCTCCGGCGGGTCGAGACCGCGGACGGAATACGGTATCTGTTCCTGGATGACGGCCGGTTCCAACTCGCCCTTCAACTCGTTGACCATGTCCGCTTCGGCGGCCGAAGGATCGACGCGGTACTTGGTCAGGCGAGTCTCTTTGCCCTTCGGGCCGAGGTTTTCAAACTCGACCTCGTCCATCATCTGCCGAATGAGATGCAGTCCCAATCCGGTGGAGGCGTACGTTCCCACCGCGTCGGACGGCTTGTAGCTGTTGAGCTGTTTGGGATCGAACGGGATGCCGGTTTCCTGGACTCGAACCGTGATGCCGCGGGGGATCCGCTCGCAGATGATCTTGACCGTCTCGTTGCTCTCGAAGTGCTGGCCGTGCTTGATCACGTTGACGAAGGTCTCTTCCAGCGCTATTTCCATCTCCGTCAGCTCCTTTCCGGAGAAGCCGAAGATCACAGCGGCTTCCCGGGCAAAGGACTGAGCCAGCGGCAGGTACGTGACGTCGTTCGGCAGAGTCAATTTCACTTGGTTACGGTTCATGGAGGCTCTTTCTATGGAACTGGCTGGCGGCCCTACCGCCCGTTTTGCGTTCCGTCAGGATCGTAGTTTTTCGTTTTAAGCCCTGCGACCATCCGGACAAACAAACATGTTGACCGATTCATTCGAGTGCCGCTTCTGGTTCTGCCGGTGTCCCACGACGCTCATCGGGCTTCAGCTTGACTTGTCATACTCTCAATTCAAGCGGTTTGGTCCTGAGCGTTGCCCCACAACACTGACACACGCAGTGGCACACCGGCGGGGTTGTCCCGCCGGTGCGGAAGCACCGCTCTAAATACGGTTCGCGACCAGATCGTCAACGACTGCGGGATCGGTCAATGTGCTGGTATCCCCGAGGTTTCGGATATCACCGGCAGCGATTCTCGTGAGGATGCGGCGCATGATTTTGCCGGACCGCGTCTTGGGAAGTCCTTCGACGAACTGGAGTTTATCGGGCGACGCGATCGCTCCGATCTCCTTGCGGACCTGCTCGCGCAACTTGGCCTTCAGTTCATCGCTTCTCATGATGCCGGCCTTGAGAATCACGAAAGCATAGACTCCCTGGCCTTTGATTTCGTGCGGCATGCCGACCACAGCCGCTTCCGCCACGCTGCCTTGAGAGACCAGCGCGCTTTCGATTTCGGCCGTGCCGAGTCGGTGGCCGGACACGTTGATTACGTCGTCGATGCGGCCCATGATCCAGAGATAGCCATCCTCGTCGATACGGGCACCGTCACCGGTCGTGTAGTAGCCGTGGAACTGGTGGAAGTATGTCTTCTTGAAGCGATCGTTGTCTCCGTAGACTCGGCGCATCAGGCCCGGCCACGGGCGTTTGATGACGAGCCACCCGCCTTCGTTCACTTCCGCATCGGATCGGTCATCCTTGATCACGGCCAACTCGATGCCAAAGAACGGCAGCGTCGCGGATCCCGGTTTCGTGGGGACGGCGCCCGGCATCGGACAGACGAGAATGCCGCCGGTCTCGGTCTGCCACCATGTGTCGATGATCGGACATTTGCCGCGTCCGATCACATTGTGGTACCACATCCAGGCTTCCGGATTGATCGGTTCGCCGACCGTTCCGAGCAGCCTCAGCGAGCTGAGGTCGTGCCGTTCCGGCCACTGGTTTCCCTCCCGCATCAGCGCCCGGAGCGCCGTTGGCGCCGTGTAGAAAATGCTGATCTTGTGGCGCTGCACGATATCCCAGCAGCGGTCCGGCTGCGGGTAGTTCGGGACGCCCTCGAACATGAAGCTTGTCGCGCCGTTGGCGAGCGGACCGTACACGATATAGCTGTGTCCGGTCACCCAGCCGAGGTCGGCCGTGCACCAGTAGGTATCTTCCTCGCGGATATCAAAGTAGTACTTGAAAGTCTGGCTGACGTAGACGAGGTAGCCGGCCGTCGTGTGCAGCACTCCCTTGGGTTTGCCGGTGCTGCCGCTGGTGTAGAGGATGAACAGTGGATCCTCGGCGTCCATCTCCTCGCATTCGCACTCGTCGCTGATTTCCGGCGCCGACATTTCGGCGTGCCACCAGTGGTCACGTCCCTCCTGCATCGGCACGTCGATATCCACCCGGTTGAGCACAATGACCGTCCGCACGTGCGGGCAGGAGGCCAGCGCCGCGTCCACGTTGTCTTTGGTGCGTACTAGCTTGCCGGAGCGGGTGTACCCATTCGAGCAGATCAGCGTCGTGGACTCGCAGTCGATGATCCGGTCCTTAAGAGCGTCCGCGCTGAAACCGCCGAAGACCACGCTGTGGATCGCACCGATGCGGGCGCAGGCAAGGACTGCCACAGCCTGCTCAACGGTCATCGACATGTAGACGGTGACGCGGTCGCCCTTCTTGACGCCGTGCTTGCGAAGAACGTTGGCGAAGCGGCAGACTTCGCGGTGCAGTTGCTGATAGGTGACGGTGCGTTCCTGCCCGCAGAGATCTCCCTCCCAGATCAGCGCGGCTTTGTTCTTGCGAGGTGTGTCCAGGTGGCGGTCCAGGCAGTTGTAGCAGACATTCAATTTGCCGCCGACGAACCACTCGTGCCTGGCTTCGGCGAAATCCTCCACCAGCACGCGATCCCATTTCCGGGACCACGTAAGCTCCCCGGCTCGTTCCGCCCAGAACGCTTCGGGATCGGCGATCGACTCCCGGTACAGCCGCTTGTACTCCTCCATGCTTTTGACCCGCGCACCGTCGCTGAACTCTTTCGGCGGAGCAAAGCGGCGGTTCTCGTGCATCATCGAGGTGATCGTCTTCTTGCCCGGAACATCCTCGATCGTCAGCACCATCTGGTTGCGGTTGCCGATTCGCGCGTAGTGCATCGAGTCAACCAGCATGCGGACCAGCGCCAGTCCGAATTCGATATCCTCGATGTTGTCCCACGTCATCTTCTGAGTGGGCTTGTCGGGAACCGTCGTGGGATTGAACTCGCGGCCGTCTTCTTCAACAACGATTCGGACCTGCCTGTCTTTCATTGACAGCCGGACGTCAATATCGTGTTCCCTGTCGTCGTCGTACGCATACGAAATGACGTTCAGAATCAGTTCCTCGAGCACCATGTTGACCGCCAGTTGCACGCGCAGGCTGACGCCGTGCTCCTTGGCAAACGCCTCGACAAGGTGCGGCAGAGTGCCGAGTTCTGATACTCTGTTCTTCAATGTGAATGAGTGATCGTGCGACAAGATCCGATCCTGCAGAAGTTAGAGTGTGGTGCTGTCCGTAAACCGGCGCTGCGGCAGACTGTTCATGCGTGGCGATCGCGTCGCTGCGGTGCCTCTGGTTGCCTGTTCATCGGGACCGTCCTGCTGATCGATCCGGCAACCGTTCACGGAGTGGGCCGGTTTTCGATTGTGGCGAACCGCGTAGCCGCGTCTCTCCGAGACGCGCGGACTTCGCGTCTCGGAGAGACGCGGCTACGTGGGCCCACCCCGTGAACGGTTACATCGATCCGAGGCAGCCTTCACCTGACCACGCACTCGGCGCGGTCAGAGGGCCAGCTCAACCTAAGCAATCCTCTTCCCGACTACCTCCGCGGCAGGCGGTGGCGTTGCGGGTTTCTTCAAAGCGGCTTTGCATCGCAAAGGCGAACGCAGGCAGACGGGGCATTGCCCCGTCGCAGAAAAAGCTGCGACTGCCGAGGCCAAAACAAAGCTGCCGCATTTTGGCGGAAACCACGTTTATTGTCCATCCGTAAGGGGTAGGGGTTTGACAGGTGCTCGAATGGCCGCGCAGGACTTTTCGGGAAAATATAAGGAATGTTCCGCTCGGCCGAGGCATCGAGTTTGTGTGACAATTCGCGCCCGAGCTTTCAGGGGGAGACTGCCAATGAACGCCCGACTGCTGGCCCAAGGCTGCCTGGCGGCCGTAACACTGCTGCTCTCAATGAATCTGGCACCCGGAGCTGACTCGCCGTTGGCGTCGCGTGTCAGCGAAGTCACGCTGTATCGAGAGCAGGCAATGGTCACTCGCGTGATCGCTATCGACAGTGTGGGCCCTTCACAGGAGGTCGTGGTCAAAGACCTGCCTGAACAGATCGTCCCCGAGAGTCTGTTCGCGGAGGGAAACGGCGGCGTGGAGGTGCGGGCCGTCCGCTTCCGGTCCGAAGCGACGAGCAAGGAGCCGCGAGACGAGCTCCGCAAACTCGATGAATCGCTCGAACAAATCCGACAAAAACTGTCGGAAAACAAGAAGAGCCAGGAACTGCTGACCAAGAAGACCGGTTATCTCGATCAACTCGAAGGCTTTGTCGCACCGACTGCCAAGACCGACCTCGCCCGCGGCGTGTTGAACGCACAAGCGCTGGAGGAGGTAACTAACTTCTCATTTGCACAACGCCAGGAACTGAAAGAAACCGCCGTGGCGATCGAGCGGGATGCCGAGAACCTGCAAAAAGAGATGACGCTTTTGGAGCGGCAGCGGGCCGAGTTGAGCAAAAGCGGATCGCACACGGCGCGCGAGGCCGTGATCTTCGTCGCCGCTCGGGGAGACGGGAAAGGCTCGGTTCGCCTGAGCTACCTGGTGCGGCAGTGCGGATGGTCCCCGACGTATACCTTTCGTGGAACGGAAGGGAATGACGAGGTACATCTGGAATGCAATGGGTCCATTCAGCAGATGACCGGCGAAGACTGGGACGGTGTGAAACTGACTCTATCCACGGCTTCCCCGGCCCTCAGCGCATCTCGTCCCGGATTGACGCCATTCCCCGTGATTCTCGTGCCGCAGGGCGAGCAAAAAGGGATGGGGGTTGAAGATCTCGAAAGACAGTTGGATACGATACGCCAACAGAAAGCGACCGCGATGGAACAGAGCGGTGTGGCGACCGACTCGGAAGCCAAAGCAGGAGCTGTCCGGTCCCTGAACGTTGCAGCGAATCAATACCAGAACCTGGAACTGTTGAGCGGAAAAAACCTGCTCGGCGCAGCGCCCTCAGGGGATGAATGGGATGAAGGCCCGAGCCTGAGCTATCCGTTGGCCAATGTGGTTAGCGTGGCGAGCCGGTCCGACCAGCAACTGGTTCAGGTTTTCCGCTCGAGCTTCAAGGCTCGCTGGTATTTCGTCGCTTCGCCGGTGTTGACCAGGCACGTGTACCGCGAGGCGGAGTTGACGAACACGAGCGACCGAGACCTGTTGGGCGGGCCGATTGCCGTATATCTGGACGACCGTTTCGTGGGGCGAAGCGAGATTCCCACTGTCGCGCGGGCACAGACCTTCGTCGCAGGGTTCGGCGTGGACCCGCAATTGCGGGCGCGCCGCGAGCTGATCGATCGAAGCGAGTCGCTGCAGGGCGGAAATCGCAAGCTGGACTTCAAATATCGAATCACGCTGGAGAACTGGAGAAGCACCGAAGCCGTGCTGCGCGTTTACGATCGAGTACCTCACGCGGATGGGACGACCGACGTGCGAATCACGCTGGTCCCGCCCACCGATCCGCTGGATACCGATCCGGTCTATGAACGCCGCGAAAAACCGAAAGGCGTATTGCGCTGGCAGATTACCGTACCCAGCGGGTCCGTGCGGGATAAGGCTCGCCTCCTGGAATATAGCTACACCGTGGAGTTCGAGCGGTCGTACCAACTGGGCACCTGGGCAGGCGGTCCGCAGGTCGAGGATTTCCTCAAGGTGCAACCGGCAGCATCCATGTCCGCCGAGGCTCGACAACCCGAACCCAATCAGCCGGTAACTCCCAACGAACCGCCCCCGCCCCAAACCGCGCCGGCACCTCCCAGCCCGTGAAGGGAGTCCGGAGTCTGGAGTCTGGAGTCTGGAGTCTGGAGGAAGACAAACTCCTATCCAACTACTGGCATCTGGCATCACGCTCAGACGGCACGGATTTTCACGGATGAAAACGATCTTGCCGCGAGGCGAAAACTCCGGTAATGTCCGGAGCGTTTCTCTGGAATTGCCTCGGAACGGAGTCCAACGCCCATGATCCGATTGGGTTTTCTCGCAATCATCGTCCTGTGCGCAGTGTCCGCTCTCACCAATCCGGCCCAGGATTTCCACAAGAAAGCTGTGTACACCAAGGTGGCAACCGAGAAGGCGCAGAGCGGACTTCTGGGCAAGATCGCGGTGGACCTGCTGGGCGAGCACGAGATTCTGCCGCTGAGCTACAACAACTACATTCTGTTCTCCACCACGACACTGAACGGCGAGCTTTCCTCGGTAGGCATCTTTTCCCAGGTGTGGTGTCCTTGATGATCACTGGGCCGTCCAGCCCCCGTCGATTGCGATAGCCTGGCCGGTGATATTGCGTGCGCCGTCGCTCACCAGAAACGCGACCGTCGCGTAGAGTTCTTCCATCGAGATGAACGCCTTCTTGGGCATGGGCCGCAGCATGATCTCGCGGACTACTTCATCTTCGCCGATGCCGTGCTGTCTTGCCTGGTCGGCAATCTGCTTTTCGACCAACGGCGTTCGCACGTAGGACGGGCAGATCGTATTGATCGTGATGTCCCACGCGGCCGTTTCCAGAGCGACTACCTTGGACAGTCCCAGAAGACCGTGCTTGGCAGCCACGTACGCGCTCTTGTACGGCGAAGCCACGAGCGAGTGAATCGATCCGATATTCACGATTCGCCCGAAGCCATTGCGCTTCATGCCGGGAAGAACCGCCCGGGTCATTGCGCCGGCTCCGCTGAGCATGACTCGCAACAACAAGTCCCACTTTTCCTGCGGATAATCGTCCAGTTTCGACACGTACTGCAGGCCCGCGTTATTCACCAGCACATCGATCGGCCGATCGCCGAGCAGGTCCATAACCCGCTGGATGCTCTGTTGACTGGTCACATCGAGTTCAAACGCTTCTGCCTCGCCGCCACCAGCGATGATCGCCTTGGCAGTGCCTTCGGCGCTTTCGGCGTCCAGATCCGTCACGCAGACTCGCCAATTATCGCGAGACGCGAGTTCAGCCAATCCGCGGCCGATCCCGCTGCCTGCGCCCGAAATCAGCATCGTTCGCTTCTTCATTTGTGCAGTACTCCGTCTCACGGCATCTTTGTCGCGAACAGCAGTGTATCAGCGAAACGGCGAGCGATGCGCGTCGGCCAATGCGCACTCGATGTTGTGCGCTGCGGAGTGATCAAAGCAGCCTGATCATGACGGCCGCAGGTGGTTCGCGCCCGATCGCGATGATAGCACGGTGCAACAAGAACCTTCAAAATTCTGTTGACAATCTCTTCGCGATTCGTACATTCAGAAAAACGGTCATAGGGAAGTGACCGATGTTGTGATGCTGCACCGCAAGATGCGGACGTGCTCACAGGGCAAGAGACCCCGCCTGCGCGGCTTCGGCGCAAGCGGGGTCTTTTCGTTTGGCATATCTCGGCGAGAGAAAAAACTCCAGCGGACAATCGTCGGACAATGCAGGCTTCTCACGGAGTTGACGTGAAGGAGCTTCACCACGCGGGATGAAAACGCGTTGCCGGATGCCGGTAATCAGTAATCGGCCGGGTAATCAGAAATCGGCCGGATGTTTGACTTCCTCCGGACTCCAGGCTTCTTCGCACGGAGGCACAGAGAACACGGAGAGCGTTGCGCCCCGGGCCGGTTCTCCGAGGGACCCGTGGCTCGGTGAGAGAAAGAGATCCCGCAATAAAGTCGGACCTTTCCGCTCACTGGAGTGCCGCAGTGGATTTTCTCGCTGCGGGGAGTCGCTCGTCGCCAGGCCGCACATTCAAATGTGGCTCGTCGTGCTGCAGCGGCGAAACGCGGATCCGAGACTTCCGCACCGAGGAGCAACCGTGATGTGTCTGATGTGTAAATCGAGCATACTCCTGCTCGCGATTCTCGCCGTGTCGGACAGCAGCGGAGCGTGCACTTGCAGTGGATCCGAGTTGCAGAAGGTCGAGGTCCCTGATTCCATCACGCAAGAAGTTGCCTCGCTCGATATCGGCGACTTGATTGCTTCGGGGGCTGTGCAGCCGGCCTCCGACATCGGCATCGATGGCGGAAAAGAAAGCTGGGTGCTGCGCACGCCGAAGGGACCGGAGCATGTGCGATGGTACAGAAATCTACTGAACGCGGGCTCCAAAGCGGGCGACTTGACGATCGACCCGAAACAGGCCGGAGTCTGTGACATCTACGTCCGTGTACGGGCCGTCAACGGGGATCCGCAGGATGACCTCCCGATGGCGTTCGAGATTCGACTGGATGACGGCAGTCGTCGCGAAGTAGTCGGGGCCAAAGGTTTCGCGGATCACCATTACGACCTGGAGGTCCTGGCCTGCCATGCTTGGCCGATGGATGGACGCAAGCTAATCCTGCACAGTCTCGGCAAGCCGGTGTACCTCTACGGATTTCGCTTCGAGCCGTCCTCAGGCGCTTCGCCAGTTGTCACATCGCGGAGTGTCTCGCGCTGGCTGGCAACCGACCATGTGACGATCGTCAACGACCCCGGCAGACACTTTGCTTTTCCCGGTGTCGCGCTGCTCAAGAACGGTGACCTGGCCGTTGTCTATCGGGAAGGAACCGCACATGCCGTCGAACCGGCGGGGAAGATCAGCCTCAGTCGATCGACCGATGGCGGCCGCCATTGGCAGCCTCGCGTAGTGGCGATGGACCGGCCTGAAGTGGACGACCGCGACCCGAGCATATTCCAGATGTCGGACGGCACGGTCTTGCTCTTTTCGGCCGACTGCGTTTCGACGTCCCGCGACAATGGCATGACGTGGAGCCCGCCGGTGGATACGCCGGTCTTCGGTCCCAAAGGCGGTGTGGAGGACGAAGACGGAACCATCGTGTACGGAGGCCTGCGCCGAGTGGTCCAGCAGCATTTCACGGAAATTCAGGGCCGTTCCGCCACGCTTCAGGCCGTTGCCGCGTACCGTTCCCGCGATCTCGGCAAGTCATGGACAGAAGCGGGCAGGGCAACACACACCCTGTTTCTCGAAGGCCCTATGGACTACGTCTGGTACGACGAACCCTTCATGTGCGTGATGCCGCACAAGTTCTGGATCTTCGCCGCGCGAGTTGATCTCGACGGGTTTGCGAGGATCATCCGCTCACCCGATCGCGGCCGGACATGGGAGCCGGTCACCAAGACTCCGGTCTGGGGCTATCCGCAACATCTCTTGCCTTTGCGTGACGGCCGACTGTTGATGACTTACGGATACCGTCGGCCGCCATGGGGCATACGCGCTTGCCTGAGCGGCGATCAAGGCAGAACATGGGATCTCGACAACGAGATCATCCTCCGCATGGATGGCGGGACTCCGGACGGACAGCCTCGCAAGGTGATCGACGGCGACTTGGGCTATCCCGCATCCGTACAGCTTGCGGACGGCTCGATCTTTACCGTCTACTACCACAACACGGCGGGCTCAAACTGCTTCGTCGCGGGCACGTTCTGGGACGTCCCGGACGTTGCCGGCTCGCTGCCGGCGTCTCGTTAGACGCGGTGAAGACGGCAGTCGCCGGCGTGCCACTGGCCATGCCAGAGCTTTGGATCGTTCGTCGAACATCAACTCGGCTCGTCGCATGTCCAGTCGAACAGTTCAGGCTCCGAGTGCTGCCCAACAACACCGGCGCAGCCAGCGCTCCACGAACGAATTGACCAGATTGTTCTTTCGCTCGGCCTCGTCGCACAAGAAGCGGGGATCCACAATGGTCGCACAATACACGCGAGTAATCCTGACGCCGCGTTGGAAGTCGGCACGCCGCCAGACTAAGGCATTCATGGTTCTCTTGAATCTCGTTCTGGCGTGCCCATTCATCGGACATTGCAGCTTCACTCAAGCAGCCGGCGAGCCCCTCTTTACTTCGACACCTGCTGAAACAGGCGCGGGCAACTTGGGTGGCGTGACTTACGGGATGGCCAGTTGGCCTGAAAACGGGCTCGGCAGTCATCGGGCCGTAGTCGAAGCAACCGCGGGCGACGCCGTGAGGGCGAGAATCCCCTGGCGGCGGCACGATGCTGAATTTCGCGGGAAAGCAATTCTCGTGTATGACCTGGCCACGGGCGCAAAGATCGAAAACGTCTTTGCATGCAATCTCACGCGAGAGTCGTGCGACGTGGTGTTTGAGCCAAAGACGGTGCCCGGCCAATACGCGATCTACTACATGCCGTATCAGCAGCCGGCTACGACCAGCGGCGAGTGGAACGGATCTTATTTGCCGCCGCGACTCATCGCCGTCCCCGAATGGCTTGCCAGGCACGGGCTCGGCAGCACCACTGCGGACAATGCTGTTCGCTTCATCGGCTCACGTCAGGAAGGAGAGAACGGATCGCTGGGCAGTTCGTTCGAGGTGATCGCGGGCAGCGCGGTCGCGTTTGCCGACAACGACTACACGATGACTTACGAGGTTCGATTCCCCGATCATCGCGGTCCATGTTCCGATCCGACGCTGATGGCACACGGCGACGGGCGAGGCTATCGCGCGCTGGTTTACGATTACGGCAATCAACTTGTGATGGCCATTACTCGGCAGGACACGGATCAGCGCGATGGCGTGCCGCTGGTCAAAGCCAACTGGGAATCGCCGTGGCCGGTGAACATGGATCAGCCGCTTGCGGCCACAGTCACGGTCAAGGTCCTGCCGGATCGAACGGTGATCACTTCGCAGGTGAAGGGAACCGGCGACGATGGCCAGCCTTTCACATCGCCCTTGCTGAAGGCCGAGGACACATCCCCGCAGAGATTGACGGGAGGCGCAGCACCGGCGTTTCGCATCTATCCCGGGGACAACAATGCGGGCACATGGGTGAGCAAGCTCGAGATTCGCGACGGCTCGGGCCGCGTCGTGTTCGATTCGAAGACCGCGCGTCGAGGCACGGTGGTGGAAAACAATGCAGGCGCTGCCGAATCCGCGTTGGATGCGCTGCCGCAGGCCAAGCTGATCCGGATGGAGTCGCGGCGGCGCGCCGGCGAGAGGCCGGAGATGGACTCGTTCTTTCCGATGGAGATCATCGCATCGCAGGCGGAAGTGTCCGCGATGCTCGACAAGTGCCCGCATCCCGTGCTGCTATTTCCCGAAGATCGCCGTTGGCCCGCCGTTATGCCGGACTTCCTGCCGCAGAAATGGGCGTTGGAAGGCCCTCGCTCCCGGTTCAGCGGCGAGTGCCAGCCGAGCGAATACTATTGCTGGCAACTCGGAATCTATGCAGCCAGACAGGACGTCCAGCGGGTTTCGCTCGAATACGCCGATGTTCGAAACGCGGCGGGCGAAACCGTCGTTCACGCTGCGGACATCACGTGCTTCAACCTGGAGGGCGTCGATAATCGCGGCCGGCGATTCACGAAGGAATTCAAACTCGACAAAGGAATGGTGCGTCCGCTGTGGATCGGGATGATGGTCCCCGACGGCGCGAAGGGCGAGTTGAATGGTGACATCAGCGTGCGGATCAACGACCTGCCCGCCCAGACGGTCCGTCTGTCGCTCAAGGTGGATGGCCCCGTCATTGCAAACCATGGCGACGACGAACCATGGCGGCATTCGCGGTTGAGGTGGCTGAACTCGACGCTCGGACTGGACGACAACGTGCTGCCGCTGCCGTTCGCTCCGATCAAGCGCGAGGGCAAGTCGATAGAGATCCTGAACCGCACGATCGACTCCGGCAGCATGGTCTTGCCGGAACGGATCGTAAGCAACGGAGCAGATGTGCTGGCCGCGCCGATTCGCATTGAAGCGATGGGCCAGAACGGTCAACCGCTGGTCTTTAAGCCCGTCAAGCGCGAAGTGGAAAAAGAGAACCCGTCGCGCGTGGTTGAATCAACTCAGGCCCAATGCGGCGCGCTGGACATGACGGTGCGCGACGAACTCTGGTTCGACGGAGCCATCGACTGCGAGTTGAGCCTACAGGCCGCTAGCGACACGGCACTCAAGGATATCGCGGTCGTTATTCCGATGCGGAAAGCTCTCGCGAAATACTTCGTCGGGTTTTCGAATAGGGGTGATCGCCGACCCGGACAGTGGAACTGGAAGTGGGACCGTCGCTATCAGGACAACGCGGCATGGCTCGGCGACGCCGAGGCCGGCATCGGCATCAAACTGCTCGGTGATAACGATTACTGGGACCTGTCCGGATTGCGGTGGGATGAGCACCGGCAGTGGATCAACGACGGCAAAGGCGGCGCCAGCCTCTTTGAAGATGGAGACGCCGTGGTGCTGCGGGCCTTTACCGGCGAAAGAAAGCTGACTGCCCGTGAACCGGTGAAGCTGAGATTCAGACTCTACGTCACACCCTTCAAGCCGCTGCGCAATGATCATTGGAATCTGCGGTTCTTCGGCAACATCACGCACTTCCATCACAGCACGCCCGAGAATCCCTACATCAACTACCCGTTCATGACCGTGGACCGGATGAAGCAGGCCTTCGAGGACATCAAGGCCAAGAACAATCGCGGCATGACGATCTACTACACGCTGCGCGAAGTTGCCAATATCGCTCCGGAGCTTTTTGCCTTTCGCAGTCTGGGGGACGAGATCATCAAGAGCACCGGAGCCTTCATGTTCAGCACCTCGGGCTGGAGCGTGGCGGGCGAAGGCGGCGGCCATGCGTGGCTGCGCGAGCATCTCGTATCGGGCTACTCGCCGGCATGGCAGCAGACCGTGCCCAGCGGCGAGATCGATGCGGCTGTCGCAACCAACGGCGACGGGCGACTGGTGAATTACTACATCGAAGGGCTCGCGTATCTGCAGAGGAAGATCGGCTTCGTAGGCGTCTATCTGGACGGCATCGGCTACGACCGAATCGCTATGATGCGACTGGCCCGAATGCTCACCAGCGGCGGAGCGGGCTACTACCTGCCGTTCCACTCCGGCGACAATTTCAAGAACCCCTGGAGCGAACATCGCTCGGCGCCGGTCGCGGAGTACATGGAGCACCTGCCCTATGTGACCCAATTGATGTTCGGCGAGGTGTTCTGGTTCGACGGACCGGAAGGCTACTGGATGACGAACCTCGCGGGATTGCCGTTCGGGATCGACAACCAGTTCTATCCGGTGCCTGGCCCCGATTATCCTTACCGGTCGATGCTGTTCGCATCCTCGCCGAATGTCGGTGCGTCCGCGCCTCACATCCGCGCCATGTGGGACCGCTGGGGACTCAACGAACAGACGAAAACCCTGGGATACTGGGACGCGGACTGCCCCGTGAAAACCGGCGTTCCCGAGATCTTCGCGAGCGCCTTCGTCAACAAGGGCAAGGCGCTGATTTGCGTCGGAAGCTGGGCTGCCGAAACAAAGTCCGTGACTTTGTCGGTAGACTGGACGGCCCTCGACATGGCGCCCGACAAGGTCTCGATCTCCGTGCCGGAAATCGAGAGTCTTCAAAAGCCCCAGGCAACCTTGGACCTGAGCCAGCCGATTGCGATCGAGCCCGGCAAAGGTATTGTTATTGGCATCGAATCGCGATAGACGAACATCTTTCAAAGGAAGAATAATGCGGATCGCTTTCCTGTCTTCATTGCTTTGCGCCGCGGCCCTGGTCGGTCATGCGGGAGAAACGTGGCCGGAGTTACGCGGACCGCACGGTGACGGACAAGCGGGCGCGGTCGGCTTGCCGCTGACGTGGAACGCCGCGAGCAATGTGGCATGGAAAACGGAAATCCATGATCGAGGCTGGTCGTCACCGGTGATCTGGAATGATCAGATCTGGGTGACCACAGCGACCGCCGACGGCGATTCGATGTTCGCCGTATGCGTCGATC
>CAIPEB010000716.1 GCA_903863885.1 uncultured Planctomycetaceae bacterium
AGTGGTCCTGGGACGGCGGTCGGACCTGGAGCCGGCGTGACCGCCGCTTCCGGCATACCAGCCGCAAACGCAAGGAAGTGTACCACTTCATCGAACGGCGGCGCCGTGCCCGGTATCAGGCGAGACCCTTTATGGGACCGGCCTTGGAAGCGGAACGCAAAAACATTCCCGACGCCTGGGCAGGCACGTTGAGTTCGACGGGATCTGCTGCGACGGGAGGCGGCTGAGCCATGCCCAAACTCGGACTCTACCACGACGCGGACCCGATCGTCCTGACGTCCGCCTCCGGCGCGCTCACGCGGTCCGCAACCGGCAAGCTCCATGTCCGCAAGGACAACCTGTCGGCCTCGGCCGCGCCCACCGTCAATGCCGACTCGAGCGCGGGCTATGAGGTCGGCTCTTTGTGGCTCGACCTGACGGGCGGCAACTACTACGTCTGCAAATCCGCCGACGCCGGCGCCGCATCCTGGATGGCAACCGTCCAGGCTCCGTTGACTCCAGGCGGCAGCGACACGCAGATTCAGTACAACAGCAGCGGGTCGTTTGCGGGCTCGTCGAACCTCACATGGTCGTCTTCATCGTTGGGTGTCACGGGTAGTGTTGCAGTCACCAGTGGAGCGACTGGTTCGGTGCCGCTGTCGATAACGGCAGCAAGTGGACAGACTGCCAACCTGCTCAACGTCACGCCCTACGGCGGAACAGCTGGGGATTTGTTCAAAATCGATGCCAACGGGGTCGTGACAGTCCAGGCACGCTCCGGTGGCAATACGGCTGCTGGCTTTATCATTAAGCCCAATGCGGTGACCAGCCCAACCAAGGGGTTGCAGTTTGTTGCAGTAGGTCCGTGGTCACAACCAGCGATCTACAACACCTCCCACGGTCCCAGCGACGGCGGCTACATTGCCTTCGGTAACTTTATCTCGCTGGGAAGGGCGAATACCGAATACATCCAGATCGGTGGCGATACGACGGTGACAGTAAAGTCTCCGTTGGTGGTCATCAATGGACAAGTAGCTGGGGTGGCCTTGTCCGTTACGGGAGCCAATGGACAGATTGCCAATCTGCTGAATATCACGACCTACGGTGGAACGGCAGGAGATCGGTTCAAGGTCGCGGCTGACGGTGCTGTTTCTGTTGTCGGTAAACTGACCGTCACCTTGACGACTGAGCAGCTTCGCTTGGGGTATGACGGTTCCAACTACTTCAGCACGACGGTAGGCAGCGCCGGAGGCGTCACGTTCGACGCAGTAGGAACTGGAGCTGGCTTCACGTTCAGCGATCCCATCTACTGGCCGGGCGAGTCTGAAGCGACGAATCGCACGATTGTGTCGATCACAAATGCCTGGGGGAATGTGTTCGCCATCGATGGTAAATCTGGTGCCATTCGGATGGGTAATACCACGTCCACAGCGTCTGGTGATGGACAGTGTGCGCTGGCTCTTGGGAAGGACTCGGCAGCGACTGGGCAGTATTCGTTTGCGATGCGAGGTTCAGCATCCGGCGGTCACTCAATAGCCATTGGTCCCTATTCGTCTTCTACGGGAACTCGGTCCATTGCGATTGGTGCCGCCGGAGTTAGCCCCTGTCAGGCGACAGCGGACTACGCTTTGGCAATTGGCCAAATCGGTGTAAACGCGACCTACTCGACGGGGATTGGCTACGGGTCAACTGCTGCTCGTTATGTACTCGCCACAGCGGATGCTTTCGCCGTTGCCCACACCTCTGGCATTGCTCTGCTGATCGACAACAGCAGGAACGCTAGATTTTACGGGGCACTCACCGCCGATGGTTGTCTCTACGCTAACGGCGACATTAGCGTGCATGGTGGGCGGTTTGAGATGCACGCGGCAGGTGGCGGTGGATCGTGTGAGATCACCTACGGTGGCGGTGCGCTTTCCAAGTTGAGATTTGCGGCAAACAACTCCACCACAGTTCCCGCCTTTAAGATTGGTACGTCGCTGCTCGAAATCAAGGATTGCGGCGACACGCTCTACATGCCCGTGGCCATGGGCAACCTGACGGTCAACGGGTTGGCCAGCGTGGTGAGCACGACCGGACCGCAGCTTCAGGTCAAGTATGACACATCGAACTATCTGAGCACGACCGTCGCCAGCAATGGCTATGTGACGTTCAGTTCCGTAGGGACCGTCCCTGGATTCAAGTTCGCCGGAAACGTGAGGGTCGATGGACAGCCGACGATTGTTGAGGGTGGCGCAACCCCAATGTTCCTCACGATCTTTGAGGGCGGCGATCAGTCAGGCAACATTACGTACACATTGCCTACAGCACAGGCAGGTGGTAGCGGCTACCTGCTCGCCAACAATGGATCTGGCGTGTTGAGCTGGGTTCCACTTCCAAGTGGCAGCCAATGGACGACCTCGGGATCAGACATCTCCTTCACGACGGGCAAGGTGGGGATTGGCGCGTCCAGCATGTCCGCCCGCCTGCATGTCGTCGCGACAACCGAGCAGCTGCGGATTGGCTACGACGCCGCCACGTACACCAATTTCGTGGTTGCCAGCACTGGCAGGTTCGACATTACGTCGGCATCAGCGACCGCGTACGCTGCCCATATCTACCTGAACCCAGGATCGAACAGCGTCTACATTTCGGGGACAAGCACAGCCCGCCTGAACATTCTGGATACGCCCGGCTCGCAGTCATGGGGTGAGTACAGCGGCGACCGGTGGGTTCTGGTGAGCGGTCTTGCCACGGCCCACAGCGTCAATTGCACAACGGGCGTTGTGTTCAACGAGATGGGAGCCAACCTGGACTTCAGGATCGAAGGCGACACGAACGTCAACTTGTTCTGCGTGGATGCCAGCGCCGACATGATCGGGATCGGTTTGATTGATCCTGCTGCGATCCTGCACATCCAGAAAACGTCCGAGCAACTGCGACTGGGGTACAACGCCTCCAACTACACCAGCTTCACGACGAACAGCGGTGGTGATTTGGCTATCGCGCCGTCGGGAGGCAATCTGACCGTCACAGCGGCGGATGTGGACATTGCCTCGGATAAGGCGTTCTATCTGGGCAACCCGACCACGGACGGTAGCTGGAAGATCATCCGCAGCGGCAACAACCTGCTGATGCAGCGCCGCGAGGCGGGCAGCTACGTGACCAAGACCACGATCACGGCTTGAGAGGGCAGCATGGGGATCAGTGTCGACAATCTGCAGATCAATGACGCGGTCGTGTACGACGCGGAAGTGGCCGCCGCCTCCGCGATCAATTGGAACACGGGCAACCGCCAGAGGTTCACGACCAGCGGCGACGTGACGTTCACGTTCACGAATCCCGCCGGGCCCACGAACTGCCAGTTGAAGCTCAGTTACGGCGGCGCGCACACGCCTACCTTCCCGGCAATCAAGTGGGCCGGCGGCACGGAACCGACTTGGACCAAGACCAGCGGCAAGACGGACATTGTCACGCTGTATTTCGACGGCACGTCCTGGTGGGGCAGTGCCGTGCTGAACTTCACCACTTAGCGCGAGTCCCGGTATGGCGACCATCATTGACCAACGCGATCTCGGCTGGTGCTACGACCTGCGGGTGCAGTACGCGGACGGCACGCAGTCGGTGCTGACCTTCCCGCAGCAACCCGCAGACCTGCAGGCGGCGGCCGACACGGGCGAGGCCATGTATCTGGATTTCCAGCAGAAGCAGGCGGATGCGAAGGCTGCGGCGGCCGCTCGCAGTCTCCCCGTGAACGAACCGGGCGCGAGCAACCCGTAACGCAGAGGACGAAGCAGCATGGCGACAAAATACGCGGTCGCGTCCGGCAACTGGAGCAGCACCGCCACGTGGTCCGATACGGATGGCGGGGCAGGCGGTGCCGCCGTCCCGGTCAACCTGGATGTGGTGGTGATCTGCGCCGGCGTGACCGTAACGTTCGATGTGGATATGTCGTCCTTCGCCAATGGCATCAACGGCCTGACAATTCGCGGCGGCGTCACGCCCGGCATGCTGCGGTTCAAGTGGGACGCCGACGGTACGTATTACCTGAAAATCAGGTCGTCGCCCTACATCATCAGTGGTACGACCAGCACCAATCGCGGACGCTTGCTGGCCAACGGCACGGGCACCTGGGGCGACACGACGCCCCTGCCGTTCGGTTGTAAGGCGATCATCGACCTGACCGGCACGGCGACGCCCGCCAGGATCGATGCGTCCAATCTCGACATCCAGTTGTACTGCACGCAGCCCACGCGCAAGTACGTCACCCTGTACGGGACGAAGTTCGCGGTGACCGGCGTGGATCCCGGCACCGGGTATCTGACCACGGCCAGTGCGCATGGCTGGTCCGCCAACACGTTCGTCGCTTTGCGGTCATCGGGCGCGGTGCCGCAACCGCTAGTGGCGGACGTGCCCTACAAGATCGACACGGCCCTGACCAGTTCGCTGAAGCTCAAATGGATCGGCGACAACCCGCTGTACCTGGACTCGGCCGGGTCAGGCGCGATCGAGGTGTTTTCCGGTCCGGCGACGAGCGCCACCACCGTGAACGTGTTTGAGGACGTAACCACGGATCCGGCCTGGACGACGGTCGACGGACATGATTTTGTCACGCTTTTGAACCGAACGTATGCGACGAGCGTTGACCGGCAGCGGGTACAACTGACGACCATTAACGCCGGCTCGCTGGTGCTGACGACCGCCACCGATTCGGCGCAGAACCCCGCTTCGCGTCTGTACCTGCTTAGCCGCAATGTGTCGATTCGCTGGTCCGGAACCTCCGTCTCGGCCAATGTGGTGGATTTCGGTTCCGCCACTCACGGCGGCGTGTTTCAGTGCGAGATCCGCGCGACCGCCGCGGGTGCGTCGGGGACCACGGCCTACGGCTATGGGATCGCCGGCGGTTCCGGGCATACGATCAGCGGCTGCCTGACGGGCTTTCAAGCGGCCGTCAAACAGGCCAGCTCCGTGGTCATCACGGGGGTGCTGACAGGCAACGTCTATGGCACGGAATCGTGTCCGTCACTCACGGTTAGCGGCGACATTGTGGGAAATACCACGGCGGGCCTCTACAACTCGACGTCGGCGAATTGCACCGGAATGTTTTTTGCCAA
>CAIPEB010000717.1 GCA_903863885.1 uncultured Planctomycetaceae bacterium
CAGGTACATGGCCGCGGAGGTTTCCAGCGTTGCGCGAGACACGTCGCTCACCTTTTCTGCCGACTTCTGCCATCGGTCGGCGACAGCGCACGCCTCGTCCTTTGAGGCGTTCTTCCAGGCCTCGTTCAATTCGGCGAACGCCACGTACTCCAGCGGGATGCCCATGATCGGCGCGGACGGACCGGAGTCTGTTCCGCGGACCGCGAGAATCTTGGACTCCTTCATCCGCTTGACGCATTCGTCCGTTGCAAGGCACTTGAGCTGATCGTCGGGCTGGCACGACATGTCGCCCGCCTTCGGCGTCCGCTCGCCGCGAACCCGCGCCGTGGCCGCCACGAAGTCGGCTGTTGATCCACCCTTCTTGACCAGTTCAAAGCACTTCACGGCCTCGGCAAGATCTTCGATCTTCGATGAAGCGACGAATCCCACATTGGCCGTCTTGCCGCGCAGAAACGCTGCCGTGTAGACGAGAAAACCGCCGCTGCCACCGAACTGGAAATCGGCGTAAAGAACGGGCTTGGCGGTCTCGGCGATCGTCTGCACCACCCGGTTCCAGCAATTCATCTGGTAAACAAGGTAGCCGTCAATTCCACCCGACGCGTCTTCCGAGACGATCTTCTTGGCATCCTCGGGCCCGGTCGCGAGCGACTGGATGAAATCGAAGCCGGGGCAGCGGGCCGTGAGTTCGCGTTTGACCTGCTCCATTACCGGATTGAAATCGAAGCCTTTGTTCGGCCAGTCGGGTCCCGTCTGCTTCGCCCCGTGCAGCGAATACACGATCCGAATCCGCGGCTTCGCCGAATCGGCCGCAAAAATCCGTGACGGCGCTGCGGTTGCCATCACCGCGCCCGCACATGCAGCGCAGCCGGCCAGAAACTGCCGCCGGCTCACACCGCAGCACGCGCAACCCAGGGGAACTACGTCTCGTGTCATTTTAATCTGCCTTTCCTTCTTCAAATGAAACGGCGCCCAGCGGACGTCGTGGGAACTCCGCGTCAACGGCGTCATCGTACCCGAGAAAAGACGACCGCAGCAACGCTGTTCCGCCTAAATACGACTGGGTAACACCACTTCTGTTTTTTTGGAGGATCCATCCGGCCGTTGTTCGTCCAGTCGCCGGCAGGGATGTCGTACATCCGACTCGGGGCGATAGAATTGCGGCTGCGCGGCGGGATGCTCGCGCAACGAATAGTTATGCCTTGCCGCTGGTTTCGCGATCGCGATCGGAGCGGTTCGATTCAGCGTGACGTTCGACCACCACTTGCCTACGAGACGACGGAATCTGCTTCGATGAAAACCGGCATATGCTTCGCAAACTCGGACAGCCTTCGGAAACGTTCCACCGAAATGACCTCACTGCGAGCGTACATCGCAGTTTCGGCATTCGGCTCCGTTTTGCTGCTGCTTGGAATCTACTCCGGCTGGGCGAGTGAAGGTCCGGCAGCATCCGCATTGCAACCGGAGAATTTCTGGTGGCAGCGGTATCCGACGTTCGGAGACGCGTCGGATCTTCAGGCGATTCTGTCGACCCGCCTCCGCATGGTGATGACCGACGTCGAATCCGATCCGGCGTGGGGTCCCTACGGCCAGTACACGCACAGCCTGAAACTTCATTCCGCCAAGAGTCAACAGACCTTTCAACAGGCAAAGGCCAACGGCGTGCAATGGATCACTTGGGTCGAGGCATTCGGCGACTGCGTGATGTACGCGGCCGCTTTTGAACAAACGCCCGATGGTTCGTTCCGCTCGATGCCTGATCAGCCGGACGTGGCCAAACTCGAACGGTCGGCGTGGGGATGGGATTCGCAGCCTCCGTCGCCGGGCATTGCTTATCGCTGGGTCGGTATTCACAACACGGCCACCGATGAGGACTTCGTGAAGCTTCGCTTCAGCCGCGACCGCCTGCGTTTTCCGACACCGACGTATCCGGACGGGCGTCCGGCTACGGGCTGGATTGCCGGGCGGGCCTATCCGGTCAGCGCGCAGATCTACGATGCGTGCTGCGCAAAGGACATCAACGGCAACGTGGACCTGAGCGGCGAAGGATTCATGTCGCCCAAGAAAGCCAACACGATCGATGCGGCAACGGGCAAGCCAATGGCACCTGCGGACGGACTCTATCCGATGGTGCTCGGCCCGAATGAACTGCCCGCGTTCCCAGGCCGCAAACTGGGCGACGTGGTCTACATCAGTCACATGGCTGCGAGCAAGGATCCAGCCTCTCCGTTCTGGCCGGAGTACGCGCGAGTGTCGGTTCGGGGAATCCTGGCTGACGGATTGGACGGACTGTGGTGCGACAATTATGCCTGTTACAACAACTTCGGCATGCCGCCGGTGCGCAACGGTTTCGGCGATTGGTCCGAATACCGATTTCGCGAATTCCTTGCGAGAGAGATCGATGAACAGGAGAGAAAACGCATCGGGGTGGGCGACGCATCCGGTTTTTCGGTGCGCGACTATCTGAAGAGGAAGGCACTGGAATTCGGCGCGAAAGACCCGTCAGTCTACACCGACGCAGCGTGGGGCGATAAGCGCTGGTTGGACGAACCCGTCTGGAATGCGTACAAGGTCTTCAAGCAGAGAATCGGACAGGAGGCGCTGCGGAACTTCTACACGGCGATCAAGCAGGAAGCCGCTTTGGCGGGCCGCCCGGACTTCTGCGTCACGGGCAACGACGTGCCCGCCTATGCCTTTGGTTGGGCTCGCGACACGTGGCTCGACATGGTCTGTTCGGAACAGACACCAGGCTGGTTTGTCACGACCGGATCGCGCGGAATCATGCTGCCGCCCCTCGGCAAATACGCCGTGATCTACCGCGCGGCTCTCGAACACCAGAAAGGCCCCTACGCCGCAGTCTGGTATGGATTGTCCGGCGACAGCGAAAAATACGGCGACAAGACAGAACTGGGAAAGGTGCTCGCGGCCGAGGCGTTCGCCAACAACACCTTCATCAAGTTCTCTGACGCCCATTACGCCGGCAACTCGACAAGCCATGCGTGGTGGAATGATTTCGTGTTGAAGCAGGAAAAGGAGTTTGGCCGCCGGTGCGCCATCGCCGATGTCGGAGTACTCTATTCGCCCGACAACCAGCTTGCTTTCGTTCTCCCCGGAAGCCACGCCGCCGATCACAACCGGCAATCCCACTCTTTCAGTCATTGGGGTTTCGCCACAGCGCTGATCGACGCACACATCCCGTACCGCGTTTTGACCGATTGGAACCTCACTCGCGAATCGCTGCGCGGTCTGCGGGTCTTCGTGATTCCCGACGCAGAATGTCTGGACACCCCGGTTCTTGCAACGCTGGAAGAATGGGTGCGAGGCGGCGGGCGTCTGGTCGTCACCGGACCATCAGGCACTCGCGAGGGCACTTCCGGCATGTTCAAGCGGCGCGAGTCACCCCTCCTCGCCGGATTGCTTGGTTCGGCAGGGAACGGCGGCGGTTCGCAGCCTCTCACGGTAAAGCACGGCGGCGGCACGGTCGTCTCCACAACGGCCTCGCCGGGCATGGACTATTACCTGAAGGAAAACGAGCGTCCGAGTCGGCTCGGACAAATCGCTGAGATGATCGGCCCTTCCGAGCACCTTGACGCCCCGTCGCTGCCGTCCACTGTCGGGGCATTCTGCTGGAAGAGCCCCGATAGCCGCACACTGTTTGTCGATCTCGTCAATTACAACATCGATCCAGACGCGGATCGCATCACTGCCGCGGAAAACATCGGATTCCGAATCCGCGTTGCACAGGGGACGAAGGAAGTCGCGGTGAAGCCTCTATCGCCGGATGACGACGCCCGGGCCACGGCGACCCTGGTTGATGGCTGGGCAACGGTCCAAGTGCCCGCACTGCGACACTTCATCAGCGTCAAGCTGATAACCGGACAGTAGTGCCCCTTTAAGCCAGCTGCCGGTTCAACACTCTCCAATTCACGAAAGCTAGGGCTGGCATGAGTATTCTGATAGGCAACGAGATCAAGAAAGCAATAGAGAGCGGCGCAATTAAGATCGAACCGCTCGACTGGTCGCAGGTTGGTCCCGGTTCGGTTGACCTGACCCTTGGGAACGACTTCCGCGTCTTTCGCAGGAGATCGAAGACCTACCACATTACGAATGAATCTCGATTCGAGGACATCACGCGAAACGTCCACATCGAGGACGGCAAGTACGTGGTGATTAAGCCCGGTGAAATGATTCTCGGAATCACGCACGAACGCATCACGCTGGCAGACAACATCTCCGGCCGACTCGAAGGCAGAAGCCGCTTTGCGCGATTCGGACTCGCGGTCCACGTTACCGCAGGGTTCATGCACCCCGGCATCTCAAATCACCAGGTGCTCGAGATCGTGAATCTCGGACACACACCGCTCGCTCTGTATCCGAAAACGCGGATATGCCAGTTCGTCTTCGAAAAGTGCACGGGCCGCGCGAAGTACAAGGGCCGTTTCGTCGGACAAACCAAACCGTGAATGCGGCGCCTATTGTTCCGCAACGCCCTCCCATCGTTTTCCCATCGGGGAAAGTTCGGTGCCGTCGGGCATCTTGTAGGGTTTGTCCCCGAAATTCACGGTAACGCGCACCCCTCCGGCGAACTCGGACTGCTGGACGGCGTGGTCGGGCGTAAGCCAACGGTGCGAGAGCATTTCGCTGTAGCCGGTGGAGCGGGCAACCGGAGTCGCCGTTCGGTAACTGGCCGCAAACCGCTCCCGATTGGCGTTCCAGAATGCCCGGTTGAACATGAACATGGGCGGCGTACCGTACAGCGCGTTCCAGAGATCGCGGCGGTCCCAGAGTGACGGGAGCTTGTTGTTGTAATCGCCCCAATACCAATAGGACACCGTGCAATCATGGTAGACAAGTTCCCACAGCGGCAGACGGTAAAAGGGACCGGTCTGAAACTTGCCGACCACCTCGGGCACGTCGTCGAGAATCCGCAGCATGTCTCGACCGGCGTCGGGAACCCGGTAAGGCCCGAGACTCATCATTCCCTCGAAGAAGTGGAGAAACGGCACGGAAGCGTCGTGGCCCGTTTCGCTGCCGGTGACCTTGTTGAACTCGCGACTGATCACATCGAGAAGTTCCATCTTTGCCACTCGGCTCTGCGTGCGCGTCATCGGATGCTCTGAGTTGTAGCACTCGCGCCACGATGCCGCAGTCGTCGTATCGATGAACCGTCCGCGATATGCGTGCGTCTTCAACTCCGCGCCAACCCTCTTGCGGGCATAGTCCGGTGCGAGCAGATCGCAGAACACGCCGCACGGGTACATCTTGCCGTCCTTGCCTTCGACCTCCCAGCCTTTCTCCCATTCGCCGTTGGCATGCAGGACCAGTCCGTCCGGCCAGATATCGCTCGTCCAGTCGCCGTGAACCCAGCGGAGCTTGGGAAAGTCAGCCGGATTCATCGCATCCTGGAAGATGTCGTACCGGCTGGTGAGTACTCCCATGGCGTTCATGGCGCCGATCTGTTCGGGTTTTGCGCGGTTGCTCCAGAGAATCCGCTTGATCCCCGCATCCTGCAGTTCCTTGCACCACTTCACAGGATCGCCATCCCAGCACCAGATGTTGACCGCGCCCACAAGCAGATCCACGTCGGCATTCGCTTTGCGTTTTTCGGCCAGCGTTTTCAGTAGCCCGATCTCCGAGGCATAACGGCGGTATCGCTTGGCCATTGCCACGTAACCGCCGTCGTCGATCAGGACGAAACGCATCCGTCGCGCCGGTCCGAACTCCTCTCGCTGCGGAAGCCATTCGGGGCAAAGCGACAGTCGCCCGTCAATTCGCGGAATCCGCACCGCCGCATCGTCCGGCGTCTCCACGAGCGTCATCAACCCCCGCTGCCCATCGGTGCTGCCGTACCAAGCCATGCAGAGTCCGTGGCCGCCGTACAGGTGATACCACATCGGCCCGAGCGACGGGTCGTCCACCGGGTAACCGATGCCTTCATTCACCGGGAGGATCAGCCAATCTCCCTTGGCAGAATTGAATGCGGACGGATACGAGACGGCCTGC
Source organism: uncultured Planctomycetaceae bacterium (assembly GCA_903863885.1). GTDB lineage: Bacteria > Planctomycetota > Planctomycetia > Pirellulales > Pirellulaceae > CAIPEB01. Next base: position 6,001 of record CAIPEB010000717.1, read on the forward strand.
TCGAGTTTTCCGCGGGAGGAGAGTTCCAGCGAAATCTCGCGATCACCATCGATTCGTATGGCCACGGCGATTTCGAGCATGCTGCCCGGATCGAGCAGACGCGCATCGATCCCTCCGGGAGCCTCGCTCGCACCGATGACGACCAGCGCGTGCTGAGCCTGCTGAGTCCATTGTCGGCCGCTCTTGCGATCTGTGATTGAAAACGTGGCGTCCTGCGTGTGGAACACGACGTCGATCGCAGGCGAAGTCGCTTTCACCGTCTCCGGAAGTCCTTTGCCGCGCAGTTCGGCGACCGAGGTGCTGTGCACAAGCGAAACGTCATCGAGTCGGACCGTTGACGGCCCGTCGCCGATCAGTCGAGGCCACATCTCGACAGCCTCGGCGGGAATCACAAACCGCGTGCGGATCTCCTGCCATCCCCGAGTCGCCGTAACCGGACGTCCGCCATAGCTCCAATCCAGCACTTTCTCTTCGGCGCCGTAGAGCACAACGCACAGAGTCGCGCGGCCCTCTCCCTCGACGCGGACCCACCCCCGCATCTCGAAGATATCTCCTGGTGTGACCGGAATGTGGCGTTCCTGCGCAAGACTCCAGTCCTGAGCGCCTGTATGTTCGATGCGAACCGACTGTTTGCCGCCGTGCGGATCAGCCGTATCGATGTCGGCGCGGGCCTCCCCGTTGCGGGCCCACGTCTTGTTCCAGCCGTTCAAACCGGCTTCGAATGTCCCGTTGACGATAAGATCGTCCGCCGCGCCGGCATTGCTGGACTGCAGCAGCGCCGCACAAGCGAAGACGGAAAACACAGCAGAGCGAAACATGGCAGCCTACCCCGAGTGTGAACAAACGAGCAGAAAACAGTCGCCGATTTTCAAACGCGGTTCATGACTCCCGAGCGGATGCCGGCGATCATCCGCCTGCATGCTCCAACGGCGAACGAGCACGTAATATAACCCCGAGTCGCGGCGAAGTGTGCCGCGCAGATTGTCGGAACTCGTCCGACTGGAAGGGTAGTCGTTGCCATTGCCGCCGGATGAGGTTTTAATTGACCTGCCGTCAATCGACCCGATTCTGCCAGGAGACCGTCCCATGCGTCGTTTCAATCGCCGACAGATTTTGCGGGGCGGCGCCGCCGCGGCCGCTGCACTCGCGCTGCCAATCCCGTTTCTGCGGGGCGCGAGCCCGAACAATGCAATCAACCTGGGATTCATCAGTTGCGGCGGGCGAGCCGGCGAGAACATGAGCGTTTTCAGCAAGTTCGAGGGCGTGAACGTCGCCGGCCTCTGCGATCCCGACAAAGAGCGGTTGGGCAAGGCCAAGGCGAAGTTCCCGCAGGCAAACTCATGGACGGACTTGCGGGCGCTGCTGGACGACAA
>CAIPEB010000718.1 GCA_903863885.1 uncultured Planctomycetaceae bacterium
ATCAGCGGATAGTATTTCGTCTCGGTGGGTGTCCAGCTTCCCTGCCCCTGGCCGGTTGCGGCGAAAGCGTTCCATTCGACCTTGGGGTAGGTCGCGTCATTTCGGATGATCGCGGGGATCGAGTGCTCGAACAGGTATCGATGCAGCCGGTTGGACGCGTCGTCGAGGTCACCCTGGTAGGCGCCGACAAAACCGGGCGGAACTTCGAATGTCTCCCCAGGGCCAAGGTCGGTCTTGAAGTTGTCGCCGTTGCCCGCCTTGACGCGTACGCCGGACGGTGGATTGTGCGCCGTGATGGCCATGCGTCCGATGCTCCACTCCCACCCGAAGTAGACGCCTTGCTTGCCGCCTGCATCGACCGCCGCGAACGGAATGAAATCCTCTCCTTCCGAAAAACTGATCTCCTTGCGGTAGTTTTCGGCAACGGCGTCGTGATAAACACCCGTGGCATCGGGAACAGAACCGTCGTCCTTGATGTAAGTGACGACGGTGTCTTTGCCCGGACCCGAAACGGAGATGTCAAGGCTCTCCTGCTCAAAAATCGTCACGGCCTTGTCGGACTTGTTTGCGATGAACATCGAATGATGGACGGGGCCGGGGCCCTTACGGGCAACCCACACCGACTTCAGTTCCAACGCAGGGCTCTCGCACGTAAAGGTGAGCGTCAATTTGGCGTCCACGCCGTCAGCGACCATCGCCTTCTTGCATTTCCAGGCCGGACGCGTTGTTACGCCACCCATATCGACTCGGTCGAGCAGCGGAAAGACGGATGGAGTCTGCATCCAATTCCAGCCATCGGGTCCGATCAGCTCGAAGACGCACAATTGCTGTTCCGCGTTGATGCCGACTGTTATTGCGGTGTCTTCCGTGCGGAGCGTGAACTTCCCTCCCGGTTCCGAAGCCCCGGCATGCGGCGCGTTGGCGGTCGAAATCCGCGGCGCCTCACCCGCGGCCGTCCCAAGCAGGTGGAGAATGAGCACTGCAATTCCCGTAAACAAACACGCTGCGCGTCTCATGGTCGGTTCTCCGCTTCCCAATTCTCAATCGAGCATTCCGGTGGCGGAACGCTGTGCCGGCTGCTCCCGAATTCGCCAGCGGATATGATACCCGCATCACAATGCCCGTTGTCCAGTCATCGTGCGAGTTGTGGCTCGCTTGCGAAAAAACTGTTTGAGACAAACTCGGCGATCACCTTTTCAATTCCGAATTCATCAAAGGCCAGCGGCTATGAACCGGATGAGTTTTCTTTTCGGCGGACTCGTCGCTTTGTGTGTTGCGCTGGGGGGCGCGCTGACCGGGAGTCGAATCGGTTTCTGCGCCGAGCAGGCATCGCTTGCTCCGCCCAAGCATGGCAAAGTCTATGTTGTCGCGCACCGCGGGGCGCACGTCGGCATCCCCGAGAACACGCTTGCGGCTTACCGCAAGGCGATCGAACTCGGCGCGGACTTTGTCGAGATCGATTTGCGGGTGACCAAGGACCGGCAGTTGGTCAGCATCCACGACAGCGAGATCGGCGGCTACGTATCGACGGGCCGAACCGGAAAGGTGGCCGACTTGACCCTCGCCGAATTGAAGCAACTCGACATCGGCAGTCGCGTCGGCGGCCAATGGAAAGATGAGCGGATCCCGACGTTCGAAGAGATCCTGCAACTGTGCAAAGGCAAGATCGGAATTTACCTGCATCTCAAGGACGCACCCGTTGAACTCGCGGTCGAGAGGGTGAAGCAGAGCGGCATGGCGCATCAGATCCTCTGGTATGCGGATGCAGCGAGGCTCGAACAGATCAAATCCCTGTGTCCGGACTGCATCATCGCGCCCGACCCGGGAGCCGAGGAGAATCTGCCCCGACTCCTCGAGCGATTTCATCCGCCGGTAGTTGCCGCGGTTTGGCGGCATTTTTCCGAGCGTTTCGCACAGACGTGCCATCAGGCCGGTGCGGTGGTTATCGTGGACGAGTGGGGCAAATCCGTCTGGCCGAAAGCTGTTCAATGGGGAGCGGACGGCATTCAGACCGACTCTCCAGCCGAATTGATCGAATACCTCGAGGCTCAGCATCGGTGAAACGGGCCGATTCGGATCTGTGAATCCGTCTCAGAACGTGGTTGAAGAATCCAATTCACCCTCCCGCAAATCGGAGGCGTCGGACGCTCCTGCGTCCGGGGAGGGACCCTGTTCCCTTCTCTCTGGCCCCTGGCGGGCCGACGCCCCCCAAGGGGTGAGCGAATTCTGAAGCACGTTCTCAGATATCAAAAGCAAACCCCGCGTTCCCGCCTTTCGCCGGAAACGGGGGTTCGCGCTGAACTTGGTTTGCTTCATTATTTCTTTGGCGCTTCCTTCGGCTCCTCGAGTCGCACCAGCAGCCATTGCTGGGTTGTTCCGTCGGCGAAATGCACCAGTGCCGGCGACGTGTCCTCCGTCAGATTGACAATGCCGGTCTCCATGATCGGCCGCGATTTTCCCTTGACGGTCCAGGCGGCCCGCTGCGTTGCCTTGTCGGCCATTCCTTCGATGTCCTGCGTGGTATCGTTCGTCGTGTTGTGCAGCGTGCCCTCGATGATGCCTTCCTTGCTGATGACCAGTTGCAGAAACAACGTGGGATCCGGTCCGGACGCTTGGCCGTCCGGCGTGACGGCGAAAACGCCCAACGACATCCACTCCGTTTTGTCCGGCGCAACTTCGGGAGCACTTTCCGCGATCACTTCAGCTTGATCGGCGTATTCCTCGGCAGTCGCGACCGCCTGATCGCCGTAATAGACCGAGTCGCCCTCGTAATAGACGTTGTCGCCGTACGCATAGGCAATCGGCTCGCTCCATCCGTAGCCAACCCAACCCGTCAACGCGGCCCATGTGGCCCAACGATACGGGCGAGTAATCCGCCAAGCGGCCCAGCCCGGGTGGTCCGCCCAGAAATTCGCCCATGGATGGTTGTCGCGGACTTGATTGCGGATTTCGTCGCGCCGCTCGACGCGATTGTCGCGCCACTGCTGGCGGTTCTCGATCCGATCCGGTCGGTTATCAGCCAGCGGTCGGTCGCCAATTCCGGGTCGGTCGCCAATTCCGGGCCGATCGCCGATCGCCGGCCGCTCTCCGGTTGCGGGGCGGGTGCTCGGGCGGGCGCCGGAACCTCGCAGGAATTCGCCTGCCGCACCGCCCGCGATGCCTTCCCCCGCACCGCCTGGACGAGTTGCGGGGAGCGTGCCGGGGCGTGCGGCGCCACCGGACGGTTTGACATCCAGAAAGTTCTGCAATTGTCCGGCCGATGGTCGCGTTCCCGTGCTTGGCCGAATGCCCGTCGCTGGACGCGAGGCGGTGCTGGGCGGTGTTGCGGTCGGACGCGACACGCTTGGCCGCGAAGTACTGGGACGCGTTGAGGCGCCGGAAGACGGCCGGCTGACCGATGGCGAACGGCCCGCTGAGGGACGTGAGTAGCCACCCCCGCCGCGACTCCCTCCCCCACCACGACTCCCGCCCCCGCCGCGTCCGCCCCCGCCGCCACGGGCCAGCAGATCGCCGGCTGCCAGAAGTCCAACCACAGCCAACACAACCAGTGCAAACAAGAGCCGTTTCATGACTTCACCTCGATGGATGATTGCCCGTTTGTTTTCCTCGTTTCAAGTCCGAATCCGATTGCATGAACTTCGCTTCACTCGGACTCGGGTTGGCGAACGACGACCACTTCCTCGATGTTGGGCAGGATTTCGCCCGCCGCCTCTCGGTTGATCGACTGCCATGTGCACGTGTTGTCGTCGATCTGTCTGATGATGTTCACTTGCGACGTCTTGTTGCCATCGGGCAATGTGCCGGTGGTCTGGATAAACCAGCTCTTGTCCTTTTTCTTCCAAACACCCTCTCCGAATCCGCCGTCCGAATCGAACACCCAGGACCGGATCTTCTTGGTTGCGGGATCCCAGCCGACGATCTGCATGCCGGAGATTTCGAGTTGGCCTCGCACCGACATGGCGAACATCCGCGTGATGAAATTCTGGTTCTTCGTCCATTTGCAGACCGTTTCGATGCGGCATTGCTCGTCCTGATCAATCCATGTGCCGATCATCCACTCCAGCTCCTTGAGCTGTTCGTAGTGCGACGGGACAACGGGCACGTCTTCTTCGGTCACTCGGTCCAGCAGCCACTGTCCGTCCCGCTTGACGTAGATCGCGGTGTAATCGCTTGTCTCGGTCGCCTGATTGGGACGCGTGACCTTCGCCGTTCCGTGTTCCACGGCGACGCCAGGCGAGATGAACTGAACGGCGTCCGTTTTTGCCTCGAGCTTGATGTCTTTCTCGCTGGAAAAGATGGAGGCAAACTGCTTCTCGATTGCTTCGCGTCCCACAACCGGCTCGTTGCTGAACGGATTCGTGTAGACGGCTTCGGGAGACCACATCGCCGCCAAGGCTTTCGAATCCGCCTTATTGAATGCGGCGACATAGGCTTCCACCGTTTTGCGGATCGCCGCCTCATCCGCGGACTGGCGATCCGATTCGGCTCCCACGGCCGATGTCAGACACCAGGCCATCATCGTGGCAGTCAGCATCACCCGTATCATGGTTCTTCTCCTTCATGGTCGATCATCGCGACAGCACTCGTCTCGACGACCGACGGCCTGCGGGTCCAAGAACGGACTTGTGAAAGTAAAGAATTCGCTCAGCGCGTTGCGCTCGGAAATGCACATCCGACCGCGACACGACCGCCAATCAGTAAATCTACCCAGTCGCGGCGAGGGCGACACTCAGTATTTCTCCCATAACTGAATTCGTGTAGAAATCTGGGATGCGATCTCATTCGCGGCAATCGTCCGTTGACGGACTGTCTGGTAACAAGAGGCATAAAGGGTATGCGTCGAGAGCTTGAAATGGTGCTTTTCGGTCTGATGATGGCCTCTCTGCTGGCAACGACGCTGGCGGGTGCCGAGGACGCGTATCGTTTCGACAAAACAATTTCGCAACCGGTACTGCGGAATTACTTGTCCCGGTCGATCACCGCGATGGATCTGCTGTCGCGGTCGGATGAACTGGACGAGAACCTCCGCATGCTGAAGAACATCGGCGTGAAATTCGCCGGTCGAACGGTCTATGTCTGGGGAGGCGAGGGGCGTTTGCCAACGCTGCTGGAGTCGGCCAGGCAAAATGCGGCGAAAGTCCGCCTTGTGGACGACGAGATGATTCTCCAGGCCGGCGCATTCGAGATTGTCACGCGTGAGGTCGAGCGGTTGAGCGTTCCGGCCCGCGTGTTCGAGGCGTTCGGCGAGAGCGTTCAGGAGCGTCATTTCGACTACGACGCCATGCTCTATCCGGATCGGCAACTGCATGACCATTGGAACCGCAATGCGTCGGTTCCGGATATCAGCCAGCCAGAGAGCAAACGCTGGTTCTATTACCTCGCTACGTCGTACATCGATGCCGGAGTCGAAGCGATTCACTTCGGACAGGTTGAACTGATGGGCCGCAACGACCAGGATCACCGGCACTGGCAGCAGGTGCTCGAACTTGTGCGGCGCTATGCGGCCATCCACGCCCGTCGCCACATGCTGCTGTGCGACGGCCACGTGCCAAGCGGCGGGCTGGTCTGCGACGGACGGCTGGTTCTGGACTTTCACAGCTTCCCGCTCCGCATCATCGAAATTCCCGATCGGCCGCAAGAGGGCGAGTTGCGTGTCGGGTATTCGGATTCCATTTACGGCCGCAGCAAGGGTGGCGTGTCGCCGAGCGGCTGGTCATGCGAGCACCTTCCGTATCTGGTGGAACTGGATAACTGGAGTGCAAGCGACCGGCCGGGGCAGGCAGGCGTGCCGGGATTCATCTGGGGGTACGACGAGATCGGCTGGTTCGCGCACCAGGATCTCGGCTACCGCAACCAGTGGCTGCGCTACGCTTGGGACTGGGTTCGCTCGCACGATGAAGTCGGCTATCTGCAGATGCCGGGGAGTCGCTGTCTGCACACCGCGGTCAGCGGCAATCACTGGTATCGCGCCAACACGCCGGGGCCGGCCGCGCCGCTGGGATTCGATCAGGAAGACGCCATTAAATCGATCTGGGCCTCGGCGAAGTGACGTGGGGCCGACGCGGGGGAGGACAGAGTCCGGAGCAGACGCGGCATTGACTTGCCGTTGCACGGATCCCTGCCAATCCGCGGCTTCCTTGATTTGCACACCTCATCTGCGTTCGGCAACGCCGTGATGAAAAGTGTGTCTCAATAAGTGCCGTTAAGGTGCCGCCGAAACCGTTCACGGGGTGGGCCCACG
>CAIPEB010000719.1 GCA_903863885.1 uncultured Planctomycetaceae bacterium
AAGACAGCGTCGCCATGAAACGCCGCGCATGCGGATGGGACGACAACTTCATGCTCGAAGTGCTTACGGGAAACAAGGGTTAGTGGCCGCCGGCCCTGCGACCCCAATCCGCTCATTAACACCGTCATTTTGGAGCCGTTTCCGCAGGAACGGCTGAAGCAGGCCCGTCAATGCGTAGGCGCCCTGCTGACCAAACGCAGTCTGGAACTACATTCCGAGGCCGGCCAGCTGAAGATTTCTGTGGCTGGCATGCAGCGACTTGCGGAGAATCGCCTGAAGGGCTACGCGGAGCAAATTCGCAAAGAATTGCATGAGGCTGGCGTGGCCGAGTTGAACAGCCCCAAGGCGGAGAAACCGACAGGGGGGGCTCGATTCAGCTCGCTCGGCTGGACACACGTTGGCATCGATGCATCGTGCTTGCGAGACTTGGGCCCGACGGCCGAGGCCCTGCGACCGTTCGGGCTGAGCGTCGATCAACGCTATCTCGATGCGATGGACCGGTTGGAGCGAACGGTGACTCCGCTCGCGGCGATCTTGGTATTTGTCGTGGCGGTGGCGGGGGGTGTTGTGTTGTTGAACCTGATTCTCACCATGTGGCAACGTGTCCAGCAGAACAAGTATCAGATCGGAATTCTGAAAGCAGCCGGTATGAGGAGCCGACACTTGCTGGCGATCTTCGCCGGTCAGGCCTTGGTCTTGGGGCTGTTCGCCGCTTCGCTGGGAATCGTGTTGGGCACCTTCCTGGGCCGCAGCGTCAGCGCACACGCCGCAGAAGGTTGGTTTAGCTTCACAATCGCGATGGGCATCTGGATTTTGTTTGGGGCGACTGCACTCACCGTCATCGCTGGCTTGGCGGGCACACTCTGGATCACCCGGTTGCGGCCCATTCAGGCTTTGGTTCGCTGACTCGGATTGTCCATCGCGAAAGCCAATCGCGTAGTTTTCCAGGTATTGGCCGGGGCCTGTCTCTAATCGTGAGCCACAGACAAACAGACACCGAAGGCTACCATCCGCTCAAGTTCTTCACGCAGATTGCCCTGAACTCGCTGCAATGGCGAGAAACGCTGGGAACGGTAGAAGGAGCTGCCGTCCAGAGCCATCGCGACCCGAATGTCGCCGACAGCCTGATCCCGCTGGCTCGCCATCAGGTGTCCCGCTGCCCGCAAGTACCATACGTCGACCGTCCCTTGGCCGCTGCGAATCAAGGCGGTCGCCGCCTCCGTCATCGCGTTGCCGTCGGTGTTGCGCAGGCCCCGATACAGGTCGGTATAGCCCCAGTCGCGTTGGCTGGACGCAGAGCATTTGCCTGCGACCACTACGTCTCGCGTGTCTACCCCGCGGATGCCCTTAACGTTCGCGATCGCCTGCTTCAGCGTTTGCAGGTATTCTGGGCTCTCAATAAAGCCGCACAGGCAGAGTTTTTGACTGCTCGGTGAGTATGCCTGCACGCGGAGCAAGCACGATGGAAGCGTGTTGAGGATCTTTTCGAGTCGTCGCACAAAATCCACCGGAACTGCCGTTGGACGTCGGGCCAGTACCAGAGACGAGGTATTCAGGTCGCTAACTCGCAGGCCAACCAGACCTTGATCCGCTTCGCGTTGCAAGGCTTTCAGCCCCATTTCCGCAATCGCATTTCGTTGTGATTCATCTGTGATCACACCGAAGACCTTGGCAGTACCGTCCGTCCAGCCCATGACGAACAATATCTGAGCCGTCTCAAGCGATTCGAGTTGCGATAGGTTATTTTGCAGGCGGTCGGATAGCTTCCGGCACTCCTCCTGGGAAACCGGTATCCGCTCCGGCGCGGGTGGCTCGCCGGCTTGCCCAATTGGTCCAGCAAGAGCGAATACCATCAACGCCAGAATCGGACCGCGATGATCCAAACTCCAGAACATGCCATCCAGTCCTTTCCAATCCAGTTGTATCAAAGTTGAGAGTGCAGCTGTCGATCGAGGTTAGTCTCCGCACCTCTTCACTAGGATACTTGGCGACCGGACCAAGTTCAAACGCCAGAAGGACTTTGCTACATCGCGTGCCAGCAGAGAGCTTGCTGATTCAAATCGGAGCGTTGACACCCGCCGTGTCGTCTAGGTCGTGCAAGTCGCTGCGCCGTCGAAGGCGGCAGGGCGAGAATGAGGCTTCAGGACAGGTACGACGTCAACGAACCAGACGAGGCTGCCGATGGCCTCGAAAAGGGTCTGCCTCGGGTACTGCTGCACGTTTCGCCACGGAATTCAGACACCGGTCAAAAAGTGGGGCGTTGGACGGCGCGTGCGATTTCAACTGGGATACGTGACGGGATGGAATCAAGCGTCTGGACGCCGCGCGGAGATTGAAGGGCATGATCTCGCTCTGGACGGGCGGATCGAGGTCGACGGACCTTCGGCCAAAGCGGCGATCTACAACCTAAACCGTCTCAGCCGTCGGACCCCGGAATTGGAAGAGGCGTAGTTGGTGCACGCCTTGGTGCGTGAGGATGGTCTGTCGCAGCGTTGCTGCTGCAGCACAAGAACTGGGTCTGCCGGCGACTGGCGTTGCCGGAGAAGTTGTCGGTCGGCGCTCGCGAGGAGTTGCAACTGGGACTGTTGACACCCTCCTTGGCGCGGCCCCTGCTCCTTGCACGGTTGTCCGAACTCGCGGCCGGGCTGCTTCTCGGTCTATGTGAGCCACAACATCTATCGTTGCTTTCAGTGCCTTGCCAAGGCAACACGCTGGCCCTCTGGACCACCGTCTATCAGATCTCTCCTCAGCAGGCCGCCGTGGACTTTTGCCAACGACTCTGCCTTGACGCCCCCGCCCCCCCACCTGCGCAACTCCAGGTTCGCGACTCAACAAATCAGTATTCCCGCACCCCCTGGTAACCCTCCAAGCTGCGAAACTGGCAACTTTCTTCGCTGCAAGCGACAGGTTTGATGCCGCGGGTGACTAACGACCATTGATGAAGAGACGCAGATAACACAGTTTTGCTTTGCCTGCCCAGCATTGCGTAACATGCATCGATTCGACCCCGCACTGGGCGACGGCACAGTCCAAGTGGTCCAAGTCTCTGCAGTCGGTGTGCTGTGCTGACGCTTAATGGAGCGATGTCGGGTTCATGAATGATCTGAGCTATCGCTCTCTCGGATTGACCACTCGGTGCTGCATTGTTTGCAGCGGTATCTCGCCGCATCAATACGTTTTCTCACCGGGCATTTGGTCGGCGCAGCCGCAAGCCTCGGAGGAACACAAAAGCGTACGGACTGAACGACCATCGTGTATTCCATTTCTATCCAAGTCCGAACGGTCGCTCGCCCTATTAATTGAGTATCGCGGTAGCCACAGTTCGGGCATTTCGGGACGGCAGGGCGTCGCAGCCACCCGAGAAACGTCTTCCACACGCCACCTGACGGGGAGTGATGAGTGTGCATCGCATCAGTCATGTAATATTAATTAGAGAATTTCGAGGGGAATTGACGAAGTTAATTCATGTTGAATCGATGCGAGATCGCGTCGGATTTGATCGCAAAACCGCAGGATGCCAGTCGGAAACTAGTGCCGTTTCCAGTGAACGAGTTTCGCGATCCGAAGACTGTGCAAGTATTGACCTTATGACACGTGCTATCAATGCATGCATATTGTGAAGCATGGGGCACTCCAATCACTGAGAGAGCTAAACGGCTTCTTTTGCAGGCTCTGCTGGTGTTCTGGCACCCGTCGGGAGAATTTCGTTCTTGACTGCTACAGGTCTGTAACCGCTTTCGTCAGTTGCATAAGCACTTAGAAGGTGTTTTGAAATTGTCTGATTGAAGAAAAAGGCTGCGACTCCCTTTGCTGTTTCCCAAACGTCAAGGAAAGGAGCCGTAGCCATGGATGGCCAGCAGTATGTCATTGATACGACGGATGAACACTGGGAGATTGTGCGTCGATTGCTTCCGAAATCGTCCGGGCGGGGGCGTCCGCCGATTGATCGAAGGCGAATTCTCGACGCGATCCTGTATTTGATTCGCACCGGATGCCAATGGCGGATGCTCCCCATAGATTTTCCGAACTGGAATACGGTTTACGGTGTGTTTCGCAAGTGGAAACGCGACGGACTTTGGCAACGGATCCATGATGCGCTTCGAGAGAAAGTCCGTACTGCATCGGGAAAGAAACGCAGGCCCACAGCAGCGATCATCGACAGTCAATCCGTCCGCACGGCGGAAGGTGGCGAGGAACGCGGATATGATGCTGGGAAGAAGATCACGGGACGAAAGCGGCACCTGGAGGTCGATACCCTCGGATTGCTGCTGGCTGTCGTCGTACATGGCGCTGGTTGGCAAGATCACGATGGTGCCTGCTTTGTGTTCATGCGGTTGCGACAAAAGTTCCAGCGATTAAAGGTGACGTTCGCTGACTCCGCATACGGTCGAAACGATCTGCCGACTCGGGTGAAACGCACCTGCGGCTGGATTCTGCAAACCGTTCTGCGGCCGGTTGGAATCAAAGGCTTTGTTGTGTTGCCGAAACGATGGATCGTCGAACGGACGTTTGCATGGATCAATCGACACCGACGGAATGCTCGCGATTACGAACGTAGTACCCAAAGCAGTGCGGCCATCATCCACATCACGATGATCGGTCTCATGTCGCGTCGCCACGCTCGCATGGAAAACTGATTTTCAAAACACCTTCTTACAGCGCGAAACTCGTTCACTGGAAACGGCACTAGCTGGATTTCTAATTGCAATGACGGAAGCAGATGGCTGCGGCAATCTGGATCGCCTTTCCGTTGTTGCCGCAGGCACGATCAAGGTGCGGACAATTGAGAACCCAATTTACCACTGATCGTTATCTCCGGCCACCAACCTCGAACTGCATTGGTCAGTGTTGACTTTCGAATTTTGACGCGTAAACTGGCCCAGTACTAGGGGCCCCGCAGTGTAAATTCGTGACGTCCCTGCGGGGAGACTTTCATCACTCCAAGGAGAAGATCATGAAGAAGAACGAAGTGAAGTTGGTCCGCAAGACGAAGCCTCAGACGGTCAAGTCATGCACGTGGATGAGTATCACCCGCAAGTAGCTCGATTCCGCCTTTTGTGGATTAGTGCGACAGCGACGGGGTGAGATTTGGGCCGCGCACTCGGCTTTTGAGGGTCTTGCTGAAAGGCCGTTAAGTACGTGAGTAATACGGAGTGAGGGAGCCTAACGCAAGGGCTCGCTTTTTCCTTGGCGGCGAGGCGGCTCTCGCAGTCGGTGGCGGCCTCCAAATCGCACGAGGGCCCAATGTTCGTTGATCGAACTGGAAGTCGTTCGCCGAGCGTCAGGCTAGGTGAGAATAGCTACGTCAGTGTGTTTTTGACGCGTCGCTGTGCGCTGCGGTGCCAGTACTGCGGACAGGATGGCGGGGAGCGAAACTGGGACGATTTTAGCTTCTCGGCCTTTTGTCGCGTGCTCTCGGAAGCGAGGCAGATCGGGTTCTCATGTGTGTCGATCACGGGTGGGGATCCGCTCTGCTATCCGCAATTCGAAAAGGTGCTGAAGGCGGTCGAGGAGTCGGGGTTGTGGTTGTTCTTGGAGACCAACGGACGACTGGTCAGTGAACGTGTGGCGCAGCGACTTGGCGACTTCGCGCGGCGACTCACTTGCCGGGTGTCTCTCACGCTGGATTCGGTCTCGCCGGAACGTCACGACCGGTTTCGGGGGAAAGGGGCCCACGCCGCGGCGCTTGCGGCGCTGGCTAGGCTCCGGTCGCATGAGGTCGTCGTGCAGGTTTGCAAGACGCTGCTGCCGGATGAGGTGAGTGAGACTTGGCGACTGCAACCGTTCTTGGACTGGTGCCGGACGCTTGGTGTTGCTCGGGTGGACGTTGGTCGCGTCGTACCCATGGGCCGCGGACAAGCTGAATGGTACCGTCTCAGTTCCGAGCAGATTCAGGAGGTTCGTCGGCAACTGATGGCCTGTTCGGGGTATGGGACGTTTGTCTGTTCCGACGATTTTCTTTTGGCCCGCGAGGCAAGTCCCTGCAGGCGAATCGCTGGCGAGTCCCAGGGTGTTTTCGTGACGAACAACGCGATCGCTCCGTGTAGCTTTCTCCCCGAACTGGTGCTCGGCGTTCCGGCGGACCTGGTACCTGTCGTATCTGAGTTGTCCACGTCATCGGTCCATGTGTCGCGCGAGACCGCCCTGGCGAGCGTGGATCCCGAGTCCGTGTGGGGGTGTCCTGAGTGCAGACTGGCTCTGGTTAGAGGCAGGAACGGGCTTGGGGCTGCGGGGCTGGGACGTTGAGTCGCAAACAAATGGCCTGCGTCTCCTCGGCGCTGCGCAGGTACAGATGCGTTCATAAACCTAATTCCGGTCAGGCTAGGCAGGCAAGAGAACGTCAACAGGAGAGTCAAGAAGAATTTCGCATGCCATTATTTGTGTTGGGTAAGCTGGGATGTTCCGGCGGCGAGTTGCATAGTTCTAGGATGGAAGGGGATCGTGATGGTGACAACCACTTGACTGGGAATTTGCGACGTTTCTAAGCATTGCGGGTCGGTTGGCTGGGCAGGAGGTGGCTCAGCGGGATGCGAGATTCAACGTATTGAAATCGGCAGGAAATAGGTTGTGGCGAGCAGTAGCCTGGGTGTCGGAAAAACGACTCAGCCACAGCTGGTGTTTTGCGACCGATTACACCACTCGCATGCCCGACGTGTGAGCTTTGTGTCCCGTCATCCATCGGCAACGTGAATTGTACACGGGTGGGGAATGATTGATCTTGAAGAACCGCTTTGCCGTTGCTCGTCGTGCGAACGAGATTTCTTCCCTCAGTGTCCTGGGTTGAGTCTCACCCAGCCGAGCTACAGCCCCATGTTGCGAATTGGATTGCCTGGGCAAACGCGGAATAGAAATCGGCAAGCAACGCTCGAAAGATGTTGTAGAATCTTGCCGAGATTCGCGTCAGAGTACCGCAAATTCTGGATGCAAGTGGAGAGACTGGGCAATACCTAGGGAAGCACTTGGTGTGACAGCGTCACGAACGCTCCGAACAGCAGCTTGTGCCCAATATGCGGAACTCCCCACCGTGGAAACCGACGCGGTCCGTGGAGACCGCATGGTGACGCGTGGCCGACGTGCCTCGGCAATACGCAGTTGGCAGGCTGCGTACCCTTCACCACCTGAGTCGAAGCGACTGAACGACGATTCACGGTGGGCGGTTCAGCAAAGGTCGGCTTGCTTGGAAACAACCTGCCGCTTATGGACAACCCTGCCTGTCGCCGTCATTGGCTTCCTTGGGTCTGGTACGAAAACCGAATCGCTGATCAAAGAGTTCGGCTGCCGTTTGAAGGAAGCGGGAAGAACCTGAGACCACCCGCAGGTAGCCGAACACGTTCAGCAAATTTGGACTGCCGCCCTCTGCAATGATGAACGACTCAGCCTATGAATCCTTAACCGCCCTGGATCCCTCTTTCACCTCGCTTCAACGAACAAGAATCGCCAACTAGCAGTCGCTGCGTAATTCCGAATTTGGTCTAGGTACTCCGGACAAATGTCAACATGTGCGTCGCTCACCGTCGATCCTCGGCTCTGGACGCTGCTTAGCGACGTCAGGTTTCAGGACATCTGGGCGTTCGATTCCTTCACAGGTGACTCGTTGACGCTGGATTTCCACCGAACAGTTTTGGCAGTCATACGTTCCAGCGGGGAGCTTGTTCGGGTAGACCGACCTCCCTCAAGGCTCTGCCCGGAGCGCCGGTGTGAGTTATCGGGAGACAAGAGACTTGGTAACGACCGACATGAGCACGAGCTATCACTCACTTGATATCTACATTCACTTTCCTTTCTGCAACCAGAAGTGCGCGTACTGCTATATTCCAACCTGGCGGTACACCGAGCAGGATGCGGATCGGTACGTGCAGGCTCTGCTTCACGAGATCACACGTAGGCGTGTGGATGCGGCGGGACGGTTACGTTCCATTTTCTTTGGCGGCGGCACCCCCTCGTTGCTGAGCGCTGAATCAGTAGCCCGCTTAATGGAGGCGATATGCGCGAGATATCCGCTGGCTGCCGATACCGTGGTAACGCTGGAAGTGTCGCCTTTGGACGTGACCCTGGAAGCCATCCGTTCGTTCAGTAAAGTTGGCATTAATCGTACCTCGATGGGAATCCAGAGCTTTAACGAGCATGTGCTGCGTACGATTAGGCGGCCTCACAGTCCGGCCGAGGCCATCACCGCCGTCAAGACATTACGCGAGGGAGGTATCCAGGACATCGGCATCGAATTGATGTGGGCAATCGTTCCCTTTCCGCTGCCGACGATCTTGGATGACCTCGCCGTGGCCGCCGACCTGCCTGTCGATCATGTCACAACTATG
This sequence comes from uncultured Planctomycetaceae bacterium, assembly GCA_903863885.1. GTDB lineage: Bacteria > Planctomycetota > Planctomycetia > Pirellulales > Pirellulaceae > CAIPEB01. Next base: position 8,316 of record CAIPEB010000719.1, read on the forward strand.
TGGTACGACATCTATCGCCCCGACGTGGCTGGCAGACCCGCTCCGCCGGCACATCACGAACTGACCGGCAAAGGCTACTTCTATGGCGAGGAGGCGATGATCGATGTCTACGAGAAAGCGACCCGTTTCATGCGCCAACGCGGGTTCCGTCGGGTGGCGACCGATGAATTTCGACGCAGCAATCTCCATGTGCCCGCCGGACTGTGCCTGAACGGTCCGGCCTTGTCCTACACAGGCAATGGGGCATTGATCGGCTACGGTCTTGGAGCGGTCAGTTCCATCGGGCCGGTCGTCACATGCTACGACAGCGGCCTGGAAGAGTACATTGCCGACCCTCTGGCCCCAAAGAATCTACAACAGTTCACGCCGGAAGAATTGGTCTGGTTCCGGCTGATCTACGATCTCTTGGTTCCCGGCTGCTGCGAGCGGGACGAGTATGTGCGCTTCGCTTGTCGGGAAAGCGCCGCTCTGGATCAGTGGTTTGACTGTGCCGTGAAGTTGGGGTTCCTGACACGGGCGAACGCGTGTCTGACGTTGACCGATCGCGGAGCGGCGTGGTTCAACTTTAGCTTCGGAGTCGAGAACTACAACAGTATGGCCGAGAAAGTCAAGAGGCTTTTTCTGTGATGGCGGGATGGGCTGAGCAGAAGGGCCGCCAATCGCGGCTCGACAAGATTGTTGACCGCGAGGGCCAGGTGCCGGTGCGACGGCTCGACCGTCTAGGTCTGCGGGGGCGTGTGCGCGTGAATGCGGAGCAGTCCGATCCGGTAGCCCGCCGCCTGTCCGCTCGGTTGAGCGCGGAGTATCCCAGTGTCGAGGTGCGAATCCAACCCGAGGGCAAGGCGGACAGCGTGTTCAACTTCGTGCCTCAGTCGGAACCGTCACCGTCGTCGTACCTGATTCGCGAGGGAGAGAATTTTCATTTCGAGGTGTGGGACTCAGTGTCACTGCCCAGGACTGTCTTGAGCGACTGCCGCTTGGGGATTGAAGGTTACAACCGCTGTAACGCGACTTGCGGCATGTGTCCCGTGAGGAGCATGCGTCGGCTCCCACAGGTCATGCCGCTGGCCCTGTCGGACAGCATCCTGCGGCAAGTAGCCTCACATCCGGAACTGCAGATCGTGAACTTCTACCTGCACGGGGAACCGCTGCTGGATCCGTATCTCGAAGCTCGCATCCGCTGCGCGTCGGTGCTGGGAATTCCCTATTTGCGCATCAGCACTAACGGCGTGTTGCTGACCGGCGACCGAATGGTCAGTCTGGCCGAGGCCGGTCTGGATGAGATTACTGTTTCGCTGGACGGCGCGACGGCGGACGTACACGAACAACTGCGTCCAGGCACCCAGTTTGCCACGATTGTCGACAATGTACA
>CAIPEB010000720.1 GCA_903863885.1 uncultured Planctomycetaceae bacterium
CGCAGCTCGGCCGGGCTTCGCTGGTGAAGTTGGCAGAGATAGCCGAGGCTGAAAAACTCTGGGTAGGTCGTTTGGTTGGTGGTCATGGTCGCGGCCCACGGTTTCGAGTGGTGTGCCCGAATCCTACCCAGCGGCATGCGGCGAACTTCCAGTATCTGGACTACTCCTACTCCCAGACGATTTTGAACCGCTCCCCGCAATCAGCGCAGCGCGTGAACCGTAGCAGCGTGTCGTCGTCCTGCTTGACCGTGCGGTACGCCAGCACTCGCCGGCTACCACAGGACGGGCAACGCGGGAATTCCGCGAACACGTAGGCGACGGGATGCCTGGTCGGGGCGTCGGTTTTGCGGGTTGCTGTCATGGCTCTTGTATCCAAGTGGCACGCGGTGGCACGCGTTCCGCGCTATTCTTGACCCCTACTTTGTTTTTACGCTCTCATATGACGTTTCCCGTTGCTTTTTCGACCATAGTCCGCAATAGCAAGGAACGCGTGCCACTGCGTGCCAGCTACCGTTTTTTGATCCCCTGGTAGGTCCGCTGCCGCGATCCGTAAATTCGCGGTTGCATCGTCCGAATGTGGGGGAATGCGGCCCGCAAGTCCCGTCCGAATGTCTGGACGGTCCCCGTGTGGTCCCGGCCATGCGTTTCGCACCAATCCTGCCACGCTCGGAAGATGACGTCGCAAAAGTCAGTGCATTCCGGCCCGATTTCGCAGCAGTCGCCCACGAACGTCTTGACGGGGCTGGCGAGACCTTCCAGGTCTTCAAGTAACTCCCGACCGGATTCCGGCTGTATGAACCCACCTTCCTGTTGCAGACGGTCCCATCCGGCAATCGCCCAATTCAGGATGCCCGGCAGCTCGGTCAACAACCGCGCGGTCAACGTCTTGTCCTCCCGGCCGATGAAGTCCTCCACCAGACGCAAGAGAATTACTCGCGTGATCAAGGCTCCCGACACGTCCCGCATGTTCGGAAGTTCGTTGGTCAAGATCATGAACCGAATCGGAAGCCGCACGCCCGTGAGCGTCGGCAGATTCTTCCGGTGAACGTCCTGACTGTCTTCCCCGCTGATCGATAACAGGTTTTCGACAACGGCCACGCCGTCGACACGGCCACTGAGACGAGCGTCGGACACGAGTCCGACCAGCTTGCCGACCAGCGGTTGAAGTCCGAACGGGCCTTCCAGGCTCGCAAGCTTCGGATTGGCGACGTTGGTTTTACCGATGAGTTGCTGCAGCACGCGGCCGATGGTCCCCTTGCCGGATCGCGGCGGGCCAACCAGCATCATCATCTTGTGCTGTTCCGTGCTCGGAAGCAGACAGTAACCGAACCACTGTTGCAGCGTGGCGAGGCTTTCGGCATCGTCGGGCCACAGTGTTGACAGAAACTTGCGCCAGAGCGGGCAATCGGCGTCCGGGTCGTAGCCGAATTGCAGAGCGTTGCGCGAAAAATACAGCGGCGTCGGCGGGAGCGGCTTTGCGTCACTTTGAATCAGACTCGGCAGATGAATCAGGCCGGACCTCGTTGCCAAGACTTCATCGGCTGGAAACGGTTTCTTGTCGCCCAACCACGCCGGTTGCTCCATGCTGCCCGGCAACAGCGTGAGACTCTCCAGCGCCTGAACCACGTTGTTGAGAAGGCCTCGCGTAACCTTACGGCACAGCGGCGGGCCTTTATCTTCCAGCGGATTGATTTCGCCGGCGTCCTTTGCCTCGTTGTAGTCCGCGATGGCTCGCCGGTTCGCCTCGTCGAATTCCGACTTCGCCAACTCGCCCAGTTCGGCCCGGACCTCCACGTCTTCGACGGGCTGATAGGCATAGCCGTCCCATTTATGCCACTCGCTGCGGTAGAAATGAATTGTCTGCGATTCATCTCCAGTCTTTCGGGCGAGATACAATCGCGCGAGACGGTGCGGGTCGTCGATGGCCTCGTTGACTTCCACAGTTTCGTCATCGGATGATGAGCTGACCGTCTCACTTGAATTCTTTCTCGGGCGCGGCTCGTAGAACTCCGTCCGGCCCTCGAAGGCTTTCGCAATCGTGTCATCCAGGTACGTCTTGTGGTTGCTCCACTTGTCCCGTGCCAGTCCGCTGCGCTGCATCAGGTCTTTGACTCGTGCCTCACCGGATGGACCGCACCAGAACGCCAGGCCGTTGGCTAAAGCCAAATCCGCTTCACTTGCACTCGGATAGGCGGAGATGTCGCCATTCCAGAGCGATTGAAGGTTCGCGCCGTTGCTTGCCGCAAACGCCTTGTCGAGCAGCTCGGCGTCGGTCATGTCGCGCGAACTCGCCCGTTCAGACTTGTCGCGTGCGGCTGTCTCTTTCTCGACGTTCCCGCTCTTGCCGCTTCCAAAAACGATCTCGTGCAGCCTGGTCAACTTCCCATTGCATTCGCGAATCTCAGCGGGCGCCGTGGGCAGTCGATTGCCCGTGAAGCAGAAATAGCGGCCCCTGTCATACATCTCGATGCCGGCAGTCTGGCCATCCTTGCGGTTTCCCTTACCCGGCAACGTGCCACGCCCGATAGAGTGCGTGCCGGTTCCCGACGGCGAAACCTCGGTGTATGTGTTGAGTCCCGATATGATCGCCTGCGGGTTCGGAAGCGGTTCCGAACATTTCTCCGTCAGACTCGCCGGCCACGGACGAAACTCGCCGGTCTGCCCATCAATTACTTTGTCCAGGTCCACGCCGAAGTACGGATCGTCTTGGCTGAATACGAATCCGATGCCGTCCCATTTGTCTGGTTTGGTCGCCAGCTCCAGCGCGACAAGTTGAAACACCGTCCACGTTCGCGGTTTATTTGTTGACGCCTCGCGACCGTTCACCTGATAAGGGACTTTCGTCCATTTGCCTTTCCGTACTGCCTTTTTCCACAGCACCCACTGACGTAGGGTCTTCAGCTCTTGCGGAATCGCGTCGAAGTTGACTTTGGAAATAGTGTCGGTTGCGGTGCTCATCGCCCCTCCATAGCCGTGATTACGCTGTCCCGCAGTTCGTTGACGACTCGCATGATGCGGGCATCGCCGCCGCGATCCGGATGAAATTGAAGACTGGCCTCACGATGCCATTTCTGGACGGCCTGTTTGACATGATCGAGCCGGGGCACGGATTCGCGGCCCCCTTGTCCGGCCCGTAAGCCGTCGCGATAGCCACGATGGTATTCGTCGTTGTCGCCGCGAAGATGACGCTCGATCTCTCCGCGAAGAAACGGAGATAGCGTTTCCACGTTGTCGAGCACCCACAGGAGATAGTCTCCGGGGATATCGTTCAACGTGTGGCCTTTCCACTTCCCGAAGGGCATGGTGACGCGGCGAATCATCTTGCGTCCCCCATGCGGACTTTCCGGTCCGGCCGTCGCTTGTGCCGGCATCTCAGACAAACGATGTCGGATAACTTCGGGCTTCCAAAGTTGAGCCAGGCG
>CAIPEB010000721.1 GCA_903863885.1 uncultured Planctomycetaceae bacterium
CCGGCGGTAATCTGATCTGCACACCCCTGGACATTCATACCAAGGCGACCACTTACAAGGACGAACGAGGTTGGTACGGCGACGCGAACCGAACCTTTAAGGCACTGCCGGCCGGCGAACATTCCCTGGCGGGCATCCGTTACAACATCTACGAAATGGCCACATCACCCGTGCCCCAGGTGTTGATGCTCGGCGGCGATGGAGTTCCCGGCAATCCGCCCGCAGAGATCAAGGGTATTCCCGTGGGGCAGAAAACGGACGCACTGTTCTTCCTGCACACGGCTCGTGTGGACCGTCGGCTGAATGACCAGGAACGCCGCGACGGCAAACAGCTGGAGATGTTTCGTTACATTGTCAACTTTGCCGACGGCAGTGAGGCCGTGATCCCCGTCATCAGCGAGACTCACATCGACGACTATCGACAACAAACGCCGCAGGCCCTGCCCGGCGCGCAGTTGGCCTGGACCACCCGCTATCCCAATAGCGAGGTGTCGGCTGCCGTCTACGCCATGCAGTGGAACAACCCTCGTCCGGATGTGCCAATCACGAGCGTCGCCATGGTCTACGGAGCCGAACGCTGCGGCGTGCCGTGTCTGATTGCCATAACGGCGGCGACGGTCCGTTAAGGGCGCTATGTGACGTAACGGAAACAAACAAAAAAAGCCCCTATGGGGGCGTCGTTTGCCCGGGGTTCGTCCCGACGGGCTGCTGCTGCGCGGCCAGTTCCCGGATATTCTGCGCTTCAATGTCGTACCATCGCCGGGCATCGGCCTCCAACTGCCGGTATCTCTGTGCATCGCGGTACGACATATAACTGTCATATCGTCCGCTGTGAGGCGCCTCCAGATCAATCCAGCAGGCCAGGAGTTTCAGCTCCCTGGCGGTAATCGCGACATCTTTGTGATTGATATCTTTGTCACCTGTCAGCACCCGGATCATCCCGCTTCTGGTAGAACCGTACGAGTAGGGACGCATTTGCGGCGGTTGAGAAAAAATGGAAGCGATATTAATGGCCCGATTGCTGGTCGAGCCTCCAATCCCTTGCATCAGAGAGATGTACGATCTGGCAAACGACTTCCTCGCAGCCCGATTGTATACGAGTTCTCCGGTCAGATCGAAACCGGATGAATGGCCTGCCTTGTGGCAACTCGCACAATGCTTGTCGAGAATCGGCTGGACAAATGTCGGGTAGTCAAACCCTTGGTTCTCGATACCGAGCGGCGTTTCAAGCGGCTTTGCTTCACCCGCAAGCGAAATTCTTGCCGGACTCCACGATTCGTTCTTGCTTTCATGACATCCGACGCAAGAGAATGTCTCACCGGGCATGAGCGTTGACCAACTGCGCATGCCTGCAATACTGAAACCATTGGAGTTAAGCACCTGAAAATAGACGGGGGTCCTTGCCGGCACCTTGAATGAAGCGGAGCCGTCCGCAGCGATCTTCGCTTCACCCAGGACCTCCTTCACGTCCCAGGAGCCGCCCCAGAGAGAGGGCGGGGAGATGTTCGGGGCTGAAAAGACCACGCCGAACGGTTTGGGCCCCGTGACCATGCCGGCGAAGCCTTGATCGCACGCTCCCGATACGCGGTACTTGAGCGCAACCACACGAATTGACTTCGCAACGCCGCTTGCTTTGTCAATGCCCTTCATGCCGCGACCCGAGTACACATCCTGTATGGTAAAGGTACCCGTGCTGTCGCTGTAGTCCGCGCGTTCGACGACTCTGGGAGCCTCGCATCCCCAAATGTCCTTCCAGGGAGCAACTACCACCGGATGATGCAGAGATCCGCCGCCCCAGGCGAGAAGTTCCCGGCTTCTGCCGTCCACATGCTTCAGGTAGATCTTGTAAGGAGTGCGGCTGACATTGCCGAACCGTTCCTGTCCGACGTCGCGATAGGAAACAAGATACCACTTGTCGTTTAGCGGATACGGATATTCGGAATTTCTGAAGACTCCTCCCATCGCCAGGAAATCGAAGTTATCAAGGGAGCCCGTTTTGCGCGGCGGGCTGATCATGGTGACGTGGTCCGGTCCATTCGTGTCGAGAGCCGTATCAACGATGCATACCTCTCCAGAATAGGCACCGTGGTGCCCGCTTGCGACCGCGAAGATTTTGGATGGACTTCCGGGAACTGGTCGGGCATGAATCAATGTCTGCGGCCACGTGGTCTGGTTGCCGAAGACTTCGGTCTGGTGGCAGCCGTCAGGGTACATGCTGAACAGTCCCATGACGTTCGATATGTCGCGGTCGTTGTACTCCCAGCGTGTATAAAGAACGGTACCGTCGCCACGCAAGACCGGGTAGAACGTATGTACCTGATCGAAGCCGATCCGACGGATATAGTTCCCCCTGCCGTCCATCACAAACATGTTCGAGGTCGGCTGCCATCCGCAGTCAATCGTGCCGAAGCAACGTGTCGAGCTGAACATGATGTCACCATTGGGCAGATAGCATGGTTCAAAATCGGCCACTGTCAGGCCGGGAGGGTCGTACGTGAGTTGCTTGACCGATGTCGGGTTGGCAATTTCCATTTCAAAGAGTCGATACCCGGTTCCTTTGCCGTTTCCGGACATGGCAAAACAGACTTTCCTGCCATCCAAAGAAATGCAGGGGTCCTTTACGGTTGCATCGTTTTTCGCGATAAGGTCCTCATACTGTGAATAATAGGTTGTGAATCTAAGGAGACAAAGAGCGCCCTCGGGCCTGAAGTGAGCATCGGTAATATCACGAGAGCCGACATTAACCCAGAAGCCGACTGCAATGCTGCCGATGTTGTGGTGCCTGGCGAACATGATGGTCTGCAGTTGAGGGAACTGGTTCATTCGGTAGAACCGTCGCCAATGGCAGGCACTTTGGAATGAACCGTCGCATTTCGCCGCATATTCTTCCGGAAGGGACGCTTTGATTTCGTCCGGTGTGCCGCCCTGTTCTTGCCAGTCAGCGATGATCTCGCCCGGGATGTCGACTGGCATAGTTGGGTCGATAGCGCCGTTCAGGACGGGTGGCCAAAAAGTCAGTGCCAGCATGCCAGCGACCAGAACTGTCTGCATTGCGAGCGGCTTATGACGGAATAAGAGGGGACTGAGCATAATGGTGGTACGTGGATGTTGGAGAGATGGGCACACCTTGTTCGTAAATGAGCCGTCCTTTTGTGAGTCGCCGATTCCGGTAATAAGCGGTTGTGCTGACGCAATCAGGCGAAAACCACCGAGCTTCGTCGCGGGAAATCCGACCTCGCGACTATCTGTCCGAGATCGCACGGCTGTGAACGACACGTCCAAGTATTCAACACCTGGCTGTGCCGGGAGTTTCTTACCGGCGATGAATTCACTTGCTTTCTTGTGGCATCCAGGGGCAATGGCTCTCCGGTAGTCATCGTCGACGAATTCGATCGGCGGGCAATTCTACCGGTATTGGCGACGACTTCGCGTCTTGACGGGCGATTCGGGCGGGCAGGGACGGGAAGGGGGCGCAAATGAGTGAAAGCCGACTGGCGCGGGTCGCAGTCGTACCAAGGTGCCAGTAGTTACTGGGACGTGAGGCCCAATTACCGATGGCCGGATCATCCGCCGATGGCGCCGCAAGCGGCCTTTGCGGGTCGGACGGTGACATCTGTTCGCCGGGACGAAGCCTTCGTCGGGGCGTTGACGGCGGAGATTCGCCAAGAACTGGTTCTGTTCCACTTGATCCTGGCGGCGTATTGGGATCAGCTGGAGTTCGCACCGACACGGTCGGCATAGGCGTCGGCAGCCCTCGACGTGGACGGGGTAGCACTTTTCAGAAGGCGTCAGGGGATCAAGTCCCGTGGCGCGGGGCTCCGCAGGTACCCGAACCGACCTGTCGGGCTGAAGGTGGCTCGGTCGAAGCCCGATTCGTGACAATTCAGTGATAGCGGGGGCAGCTCCTGATCGTTGGCTGGCAGCTTCCTGGTCGGCGGACACGGTCCCCGCCGCTGAATCAGGAGGCAGGACGGAATTCAACATCAAACAAAGCGTCATAAGGAGTCCACCCGTGCCTCGCACAACCAAGAAAGTCCCGCCGAAATCGTCCGAACTTTCTCCGGTCCCTGGAATTCGCACCGGACTTGGTGTCTCGGACCTTAAGCAGTCGTTTCTGGACAATTTGTTCTGCGGCTTGGGCCGCATGCCTGCGGTTGCGACTCGCAACGACGCCTACACGGCGCTGGCGCTTTCCGTTCGTGACCGCGTGCTCAGTCAGGGCGTTCGGACCCTGGAAGCGTATGCGGAACAAGACGCACGCGTGGTTGCCTATCTTTCCGCCGAGTTCCTGCCCGGCCCGCACCTCGCCAACAACCTATTGAACCTCGGCATCTTGGAACAAGCCCGGCAGGCGATGTCTGAACTGGGCGTGAATCTCGACGAGTTGGCAGAGCAGGAGGAGGAACCCGGCCTGGGCAATGGCGGCTTGGGCCGGCTGGCATCCTGCTACCTGGATTCACTCGCCAGCGTCGAAATTCCGGCCATCGGCTACGGTATCCGCTATGAGTTCGGCATCTTTGACCAATCCATCGACGACGGCTGGCAGGTGGAGGTCACGGACAAATGGCTCCGCTTTGGCAACCCTTGGGAGATCGCGAGGTCGGAGGTTGCTTACGATGTCCGGTTTGGCGGCCGCACCGAGGCGAGTACCGATGAGCGGGGCTATTACCGGGTGCGTTGGGTGCCGGACGTCGTGGTCAAGGGCATGGCCTACGACACGCCGATCCTGGGGTACTGCGTGGGCACCTGTAACTGGCTCCGCCTCTGGAAGGCCGAAGCGGTGGAGTCATTCGACTTTGCCGCTTTCAATCAAGGTGATTATTACCGGGCCGTGGAAGACAAGATGGAGTCGGAGAACATCACGAAGGTGCTCTATCCGAACGACGAAATGCTCCAGGGAAAGACGCTTCGCCTCCAACAGCAGTTCTTTTTCGTGACCTGTTCGCTGCAGGACATGATCCGGGTGCACCTGTTGCTCGGCAGGCCGCTGGACAAGTTCCATGAGAAGTGGGCCGTTCAGCTCAACGACACGCACCCCGCCATCGCGGTGGCGGAACTCATGCGTCTGCTGGTGGACGAACACCAAATGGATTGGGACGCCGCGTGGCAGGTCACCCGCCGGACCTTTGCCTACACCAATCACACACTATTGCCCGAGGCTTTGGAGAAGTGGCCCGTGCCGCTGTTTGGCCGGCTGCTGCCGCGGCACCTGGAAATCGTCTACGAAATCAATCGACGCTTCCTCGACGAAGTCCGCGCCAGGTTCCCCAACGACGATGCGCGTCTGGCCCGCATGTCGCTCATTGACGAAGGCGGCGAGCGTTACGTGCGCATGGCCAATCTCGCTGCGGTGGGCAGTCACCGCGTCAACGGCGTCGCGAGGATGCACTCCGAGTTGCTAAGACAAACCGTGATGCATGACTTCGCCGAGTTGTGGCCGGAGAAGTTCTGCAACGTCACCAACGGGGTCACGCCGCGCCGATTCATCGGTGTCAGCAATCCTCCGCTGACCCGCCTCATCTCCAGCCGTATCGGCGATGGCTGGTTGCGCGATCTTGATCAAATCCGCAGGTTGGAGCCGCTGGCGGACGACGCGGATTTCCAGCAGCAGTGGAGGGACGTGAAGCTCGCCGCCAAGCGCAGTCTCGCAGCGCTCATCGAGCAGCGCACGGGCGTTAAGGTGAATCCCGAGTCGTTATTCGACGTACAGGCCAAACGCCTGCACGAATACAAGCGGCAGCACTTGAACGTGCTCAACATCCTCAGGCTCTACTTGCGCCTGCGGCGTGACCCGCAGTCGGAAATGCCGGCCCGGACCTTCATTTTCGGCGCTAAGGCTGCGCCGGGCTACGTGATGGCGAAGCTGATCATCAAACTTATTAATGCGGCGGCGGACGTCGTGAATAATGACCCCGTCGTCCGGGACCGGCTCAAGGTCGTGTTCTTCCCGGACTATAACGTGAAGAACGCGCAGCACATCTATCCCGCCGCCGATTTGTCCGAGCAGATCTCCACGGCCGGCAAGGAAGCATCAGGTACCGGCAACATGAAGTTTGCCATGAATGGCGCGCTCACCATCGGCACCCTCGACGGCGCCAACGTGGAAATCCGAGAGGAAGTCGGCACCGAGAACTTCTTCCTCTTCGGCCTGACTGCCGATCAGGTTCAGGAACGGAAATTCCGGGGTTATCGGCCGCACGACCATTATGAGCAGAATGCGGAGTTGCGCGAGGTGCTGGACTTCATCGCCTCGGGCGGGTTGAGCCGAGGCGACACCGAACTGTTCCGACCGCTCGTGGCAAACCTGCTGGGTCACGATCCGTTTCTGGTGATGGCAGACTACCAGGCGTATGTCGAGTGTCAGGATCAGGTCAGCGAGCTGTGGCGCGACCCGCCGGCGTGGACCCGGAAGTCCATACTCAACGCGGTCCGCATGGGGAAGTTCTCGTCCGACCGCTCGATCCGTGACTATTGCCGGCAGGTGTGGAGTGTCACACCAGTCTCAATACGAGGGGCCGAGAAAGAGACATGAGCGAAATCGATTCCATTGAGACGATCTCCGTGTTGAAACGCAGACTATCCGCGAGGGATCTGCCCATCTGTAAACGGAATTGCGCCGCCTGCAGAAGCGGGTAGAATGACCGGGTATGGCAAGAACGCAGGCGACTCGAATTCCGACGGGAAACGGTCGGCGAGTGCGGAAGAGGTGTCAGCAACGCGCGACGACGAGAGGAATGGTCGGGCAGGAGTATGAGAATCCGATTTCTGGCTGCTTTCGCGGTGGTGTTTCTTTCCTGCGCGGGTTTTCGATGGAACTCAGTTTCGGCTGCGACCAGGGACGAAGCGTTTCGGTTCGATCTGCAACCCTCTGGTTTCGATTTGGCGGCTGGAGAAAGGCGGATTGCTTACTCTGAGGGCGATCCGCTGGTCGTGCTGCTCTACTCCGACTCGCCCGATGCGTGGCACGCCCGCAGTTGGCGCATGGTCGGTCCCGATGTCCCCGTTGTGCATCGCGATGGGAAGCGTCTGGAGTTGTCAATTCCGTCATTCGGCGGGTTGGCTGTCAAGGGAGAAATATCGTGCGAAGTGGATGAAGTTCATGGGGAGTTGCAATGGACAACGAAGCTCCGCAATGAAGCGACGGGTACGGTCGTCGGTATCATCGGTCCGTGCCTGCGAAACGTGCAAGACGGTTCCGATGGCTTCCTGGCCATTCCGAACCGTCCTGGGCACAGGATTCGTGATCCTTGGAAGACGCTTGCCCCATCCGTGCAGCATCTGGAGTACCCTGTGCCGGCATCGATGCAGTACATGGCGTATTCCTCCCGCACCGGTGGTGTTGCCGTGCATGTTCTGGATCCGGGGATGGTCTACAAGCAACTGGCATTTGGCGGACCTGGCCGTCAGATGACGTTCATCCAGTATCCGTTTCTTGAACACGGATCGCAGTGGATTTCGCCACCCGTGGTGTGGCAGGTGCTGTCGCAAGACTGGCACCAAGCCGCCGACCGTTATCGAAAGTGGTTCCGCAGTTGGGCGGCGAAGCCCCAAGTATCGAGCCGGGTGCGCAGCATGCCAACGGTTCCAGGAATCGTCGTCCGTGCCAGGCCCAAGGACGACGTGCATCTCAGGGATGTGCTCAAGTCGATGGAGGTTGGGACTTACGAGGCGGGGCTTCCGAAAGTCCGCGAGTTTGCCCATGCAGGGATCGATGGAGTCCATCTGGTCGGTTGGTTCGGTCAGGGACACGACACGACGTATCCCGACCACGAGCCAACCGCGGAAATGGGCGGCGAGCCGGGACTCTTGCGACTCGCCGAAGAGCTTCACACGAATCACATGCTCGCCGTCTACTACCTCAACGCGAGACTGCTTAACGTCACGAGCTTGTCATACCGGGCGCATCCTGACTGGGCGGCACTGACGCAGGACGGCCCGCGTCGGGAGCAGATTTCGACGGAAGTCTTCCACGTGGCCTGCCCCGCTTCGCCCGGTTACCAGCGGCACTTGGAAGAGCAAGTAATTCGCGTCGCCGGGCGTTACGGCGGCGACGGCGCACAACTCGACCAGATCGGGGCGGCCTGGTCCGTGCTTTGCTTCGACAAGTCCCATGGCCATCGCACGCCGGCCACGGCCTGGGCTGAAGGATACACCGCTCTCCTCGGGAAGGTGCGCAGTGCGGTTCGCAAGAGCAATCCCGATTTTTTCTGCTGGGTCGAAGGCGCGTGGGAAGGGGCCGCCCAGTACGTTGATCTCTCACAGGGAGGTTTTTGGCCCGACCATCCCGGTTCCGAGCCATTTCCGGACATGTACCACTACACGCTCCCCGAGCACCCGCTGTTCGGAGACGCCCGGCTTGGAGGCGTGCCCTACTGGTGTCCCACCGATATCGCTCGTGCCCGTCGCATCAACGCTCTGGCCGCCTCATTCTTCTGGGACGGCGACTTTCAGGACACGCTCAACCTGTCAATCGACCAAGGCGGCGAAGCTCACTGGTTTCGAGAGGGCTCGAAGGCGCTGATAACGGTATTCAATCCGCGCGACGGCGTGCGCGAGTTCAATGTCAGGCTTGGAGGGTCCTTGGCAACTCAGTACCCAAAAGGTCCTGTTGCCACGGCCCTCGCATCCGGCATCGCGACGCCGGCAACGCTGGAAGGGGGCGTTATTCGGCTGAACGTGAAAGTGCCGCCGCGACAAGTCGAGGCGGTGCTGTTGAGGGCGGATTAGCGGGCCCCTATTTGCACCAAACCGATGGCGGAGACCCTTTGCTGGAAACTTCGCGGATGTCAGTTCCGCCCAAGAGAGCCGGCCGACACTCAGAAGCGATTCTAGCGTGGTGCCGCGGATCTACCTCGGACGCACGCAGTTCGTTCGGAATTTGTCAGGAATCCCACGGGAGACTGCAATGAAAAGAGAGCCAATAAATCCTGCTTGCGCGGCCTGCACCGGCCTCAGAGTTTTGCTCCGACTGAGTTGTTGTATCGCTGTGGCAGCATCTGCGGTTGCGGCCTTGGCCGAAGAGAGATTGACATTCGTGGCGGACTCGCGTTGGAAGGTGGTGGACACATCTGACGTGCTGGTGCAGGCGGGCAGCGCATTGGACTTGAGCGCGGTGACCGCCGTGCCGTTGGCGGACGGACTGCCTGCAGGGAGTCAACGGTTGCCGCGGCTCGTCATCGGGCCCTCGGGGACTTTGGTTGCCAAAGGCAAACCCGACATTCCGGTCAGATTGAAAGGATTCATATTCCATGTGGTGAATGACGAGGCCATGAGCGTTGATGGTTTTGGCTGGTTTGGCGAGGGCGCATTGTGGAAAGAAGATGTGGACCGCTATGTCCGCCTGTGCAGAATTCAGGGGTACAATCTCTTTCGAGTGTTCGATATCGACCTTATGTCGCCGCACGAGAGTTTGAGCATCGACGCGAAACTGCTCGACAAGGTTGATTACCTGATCAGCCAAATGGGTCGACAGGGGATCTACCTGCATCTGACCTTGCTTGGTTACGGCCTTTATCAGCAGGTACCTCCTCCGCTGAAACTGAATCCCGAGGTGCAGGGTCGAGAATGTGACTTCAAGGCCAGGATGTATCTGGGGGATTCCGAAATGCGCCGCATTTGGCTCTATGCGGCCGAGACCCTGATGAACCACGTAAATCCCTACACGGGATTGGCGTGGAAGGACGATCCGGTCATCGCCTGCATTGAGCCCTATAATGAACAGGAATCGGGAATGCTGGCTCGTTTCATCAAGTCCGAGGCGATCATCGGTACGATGAACCAGCGATTCCGTCAATGGCTGGGAGCCAAGTACCAAACGCCGGAGAAACTCGCCAAGGCATGGGGAGACGCCGCCGTGACTTCTTTCGACCAAGTGGCGGTGCCGGCGGGTAACCTGGCGTTCACGTTGCCCTATTTCGCATGGACTGGAATCGGATCGAGCCCAAGAGATCAGGATTTTGTACTCTTCTGGAATGAACTGGCCCGCGAAAACATCGCTTGGTACGTGGCCAATCTCCAACGCATCGGATACGGCGGACTGGTGGGCCATTACAGCCTGCCAAATTGGTGGGGAGATCATGCCGCACGATACGAATACTCAACGATGGCGATCAGAAATCAGTTTTTTGCGTTTCCGGACGGAGATTGGCGCGGCGGCTCAGGGGTGGTCTGCCCGCAGAACAGCTCGCTGGGCGATGCCGCGGCCTATATGCGCATCCTGTTCGGTGCGCAATTTGCAGACCGTCCGTTTTGTGCGACCGAATACAACCATTGCTTCTGGAACCAGTATCAACGGGAGTTCGGACTCGTCTACGGAGCCTATGCCGCGTATCAGGGTTTCGATGCAATGATTTATGCTTCCGCTCCCGTGGTGTTTGAGGCAAAACGCCTGGGTTCCTTCCAGCCCGAGGGCTCACCGGTAACCCGCGCTTGCGAATTCCTTTTCACTTGCCTGTTCGTGCGCGGCGACGTGAAGAAGTCCGACCGCCGGGTTGAGCTTCAAGTGCCGCAGTCCGTCCTGGGTGAGTTCAAGCAAGCCTCGGCAGAGCAGACCAAGTTCGGTTTGATGAGCGGTTTCGCTATTTCGTTTCCCGGTGTGCCACGCCCACAGGGAGCCGCCGAGACTGCGGAACCGGACATGATTATCACTCCCGCCGGCGGTGTGAAGATCCGCCGAAACGGCGACTGGGCAATCGAAATCGCGGATGCCGGGGGTGACGGTTTTTCGCTCGATGCCATGGTCGGACGTATGAAACGCAGCGGAATTCTCCCGGAGACGAATGTCAGCGAGCCTTCCAAGGGCGTATTTCAAAGCGATACGGGGGAGATCACGATGCGGGCCCAGGAGAATCTCCTCAAGGTGGCCACGCGTTTCAGCGAGGCGGTGACCATGGAGGGCGGACGGGGCGAACGGGTTGGACGGTTGGAGGTGATCGGCAGCGATACTCCGGCCATGGTCGGCGTTTGCGCTGTGGACGGGAAGGAACTCGCGGAAAGCCGGCGGATGGTCCTGCTCTATGCGACCGAGACCGCAAACACCGGCATGCAGGTGACGCCTGATCGCACAAAGATGTTCAGCTACGGCACGTTGCCGGTATTGATGAAGGTGGGGCGTCTGGATGCGGCGTTGCAGAACGTCCACGGAAAGAACGTGGCCCTTTATGCGCTTGGTCTCAACGGGGCGCGCCGGCAACGTCTGCCGCTTGCCACGGGAGAGGATGGTAGGCTCAAGATCCATCTCGACACCGCGAGTCTCGAGCATGGCCCGACTGCGTTCTTCGAACTCACCGCGGACTGAGCTTGGGGGATTCCGGTCCCTGGCCGAATCTCCGGACGGGGCCTCTACGCGTACCTTCGAACAAGAGAGTTACCAGATTTTTTATGCACGATTCCGGTGAACGGCCAAGGCGGCTTTCGGCGCGAGGTTCTGTTCACGGCGTGCCGAGGCAAAAGCTGCGATTAAGTCAGGCGAGAATAGAGACCAAGACCATGCACCTACGCTGCAGCGTCACACGTGGAGGTTATCGAGAAAGCGAACATGTCGTGCTTGCCGTTGTCGTTGACGGCGATGGCAGAGTCGCTTTCTCGGCCGGTGACCCGCAACACCCGACCTTCGCCCGTTCGACGCTGAAACCATTTCAGGCCGCCGCGTCGCTCAAGGCCGGCGCCGTCGATTCTGCCGAATTCTCAGACCAAGAAGTGGCGCTCATGTGCGGCTCACACAACGGAGAAGATATTCACACCCGAACTGCCAAGTCGATGATGGACAAGCTGGGATTTCCGATCAACTTGTACGAATGCGGAATTCACGAGCCGTACGACCCGGCTGTCAAACGGCATCTGGCGGAACGGGGCGCAAAACCAAGCCCGCTTCATGTAAATTGCAGCGGTAAGCACGCGGGCATGCTGTGTCTGGCGAAGCATCTGAAGGTGCCACCCGAAGGGTATACGAATCCGGGCCATCCTGTCCAGCAGCTTATTCTCGACGATGTGCGGTCCTATTCCGGCGTGAAAGACTTTCCTGTTGCCGTCGATGGCTGCAACGCACCCACTCCGCTCTTGTCACTTTTTTCGATTGCCGTTTTGTACCAGAAGCTGGGCAGTCTGCGGTTTCCGGAGTTGGATAAGATCTACGAAATCATGACCAAACACCCGTACTTGATAGCGGGAAGGCGACGGTTTGACACAGAGTTCATTGCGGCCATGAAGGGCAGGGCGATTGCAAAAGTGGGCGGTGAAGGCGTCCAAGGCGTGTGCATACGCACGAAACACAATGGCACCTTGGGTCTGGCCATCAAGGTTCTGGACGGACATCAACGGGCACTTTCCGCAGCGACGATGGCTGTTCTCAATCACTTGGAACTCTTGGACAATGCCGAGCAGACCGCTTTAGAGTCTCACAGGCGGATACCCCTTTTGAATAACAGCGACATACAAATTGGCGACATTACCGCGGAGGTTCATACCTGACAGCAATTCGATCGCCGGCGACTGGGATGCCGGATGTGGCCACCGGTTGAATGGGCCCTCCGGTACCGGCTTCGAAGTGCTTGACAGACTGAATCGCCGATCGATAATTCGCGGTCGGCGGCAGTGATGTTGCCGGTAATTGGCGGGGCGAAATGTGCAGCCGGCGAAGCAGATTCCTATCGGCCGAGATTTCCGTCAACCAGCGCAATCAGCCGGGAATTGAGATTCCCATCAGCATCAGCCCGGTTGCCCCCTCACTTCGTTCACTGCATCCGCCGGCGGAACGTGTGCGCTCCGAAGCGGAGCGGCGGATCGCTCGGAAAACGTGATGGAAGCTGACGTCGATGATCATCTACGGATTCAGAACAACCGAATCGGTGTCAGCGGCCGGGGAGTTTCCGTGCCCCCGGTGCCGAACCGGGCAGGAGTACCGCTTGCTGGTTTACAAGCGGTGGTTCACGCTGTACTTCGTGCCGGTAATCCCGCTGGGGCGGGTCGGGGAGCAGGTGGAGTGTCAGGGCTGCCTTTCGCGTTTCTCCCCCGACGTGCTCGTTGCCGGAATGCCGGACAAACCGCTCATCGCCCGACTCAGCGGCGACGCGATGCCCGTGCCGCCCAAACCGGCTCCGTATGTTGATCAGCCGTTGACTTCGACGCTTTCGGTCACGAGCCTGATACTGGGTCTGCTCTCTCCGCTCCTGCTGTGTTTATGCGGCATCTCACTGATCTCTTCCCTGGCCGCGGTTGTGACCGGGCATCTGGCGTTGCTGCAGATCGGTC
Source organism: uncultured Planctomycetaceae bacterium (assembly GCA_903863885.1). Lineage (GTDB taxonomy): Bacteria > Planctomycetota > Planctomycetia > Pirellulales > Pirellulaceae > CAIPEB01. The sequence goes on from CAIPEB010000721.1 coordinate 13,249, forward strand.
GCTCAGCGGGTCGGCTGAGCGGCCGAGGCGCGGCGGTCGCCGGCCTCGTGCTGGGCTATGTTCTGTTTGCGGCGTCGCTGGGCCTCTGGGCCGTGTTCGGGCCGTCTTTGTACCGAGGCTGGCGGAATGCCGAGCGTCCGACGGCAGACGCACGCACGGCGGCAGCACCCGAGAGCGCTGCGCAGCGTCTGCTGGCGGCTGAGATGCGCGTCCTGACTCGCGGCGGCGAGGAGAACTTTTCGGGGAATTCACCCCAGGCAAAGCAGTTGGCCCAGAAGTACTGTCAATCGCTGCAGGCCATGCGCGAGGCGGAATTCAGCGCCGGTCGCAGTCGCGTCTTCTCTCTGACCGCTGGGGAATTCATCGTTTATTGCGAACTGCATCCGGGCCGATGTGCCTTCATTGTCCATGTGCCGGCTTACCGCGACTTTACCAACGAAGCCAAAGCCGCGCTGGAACTTCGCGCCTGGCAGTTGGCGCAGGAGACGGCGGCCGACTTCCTCAACGCAGGTGATTCACTCGCCGTGGGGCTCCGGGGATCGACGCTCTACGGCGCCATTCTGGTGGGGCGTGCCGGCGATGCGGGCGCCGCCACAGGCAGCTTCCAACGCGTCGAACGTGAGTCGTTGTTGGCCTTCTTCCCTCGGGAAGACCGAGCGGGGCTGTCGTCGGTGCCGGGGGCCCCAGAGCGTGCCGTACCGCCGCCGGCGCCGATTGCGGCGCGCGACAACGCATCCCACGATCTGCCGATAGACCCCGCTTTTCAGCCGTGGTTCGGCCCCGGTCCTCCGCCCTTCCCACCAAGCCCCGCTTTTCGGCCGCCGGGCGACTTCAGCGCTGAACCCCGCAGTGCATTGCCGGGCAATTCGGCGATGGGCGGGCCCTTAGCGCGCCCATCCCGGCCGGCAGCGTCCGGGAATTCGGATCACGCGGCTGCGAAGCTCCCGAGCGTGGGTGACGTTGTACAGACGTTTCCGGACATGGGCTGGTCGGTGGAGTCGCTGGCTTTTGCGCCCCAGGGCCGTTATTTGGCAGCCGGCAAGTTGGATGCCTTACTGCTGTTGCTCGATGTCGAAACGGGACGGCGTTTGCAGTCAGTCGCACTGCGCGAGGAAATGGGGCAGATTCCCTGCGTGGCTTTTTCATCGGATGGTGGCATGCTGTTCGCCGGCGGTTATCACGGAAGGCTGCAGGCCTGGAATGTGGATGAGGCCGGAGGCCTCCAAGCGGCCGATGCGTTGCAGGGACACACGCAGGCCGTGACCTGTCTGGCCACTAGTCCGGTGGCTCCGTTTCTGCTCAGCGGAAGTGCCGCGGGCGATATGGTGTGGCAGTCGTATAAGCAAACGTCCGCGGAGGCCCGCCGTCTGACGGCCTTTGAGCGATCCGTGTTGGCCGTCCACCTACCCCGCAGCGGCATCTTGGCCTGGGCCACCGACGGCCGGCGGTTGGTTCAGTTCGACCTGGGGACCGCCCAGACCGTCAAGGTCAGTGAGCTGGCCGGCAGCCGCGCTCAAGCTGCCGCCTTCTCGCCCGATGGGAGTACGCTGGCCGTGAGCCTGGGAAGTGAGATCCGGCTGGTTGATACGGGCAGCGGCCAGATTACCGGGACCCTGTCTTCCGGGAGTGAAATGCAATGGTCGCTGGTGTTTCTGCCGGACGGGCATCGTCTGATCTCCGGCGGCCGAGGCGCTGCCACCCTTTGGAGCCTCGCGGACGGCCGACCGCTGGGCAGCATCGACTTGGGTGGAGTCCTGTACATCAAGAGTCTGGCTGCGGCCAGTGAAGGGGACTTATTGGCGGCAATTCCCAGTGCGGCCGGCCAAACGCTGAGCGTCGTGCGACTGCCAAAGCATCTGCCGCAGCCTTGAAGTCTCACCCGTTCGATCAGGGACGAGACCGTTTGCACGACCAAGTGGGAATCGAATTCAGCAAGAACTTGTCTCCACAAAGATCTGCTTTCGCAAAAAGGCGCGCCTTTAAGAAGAGGTTTGTCTTGGGGGTTGCGAAGCGATTCAACCTGATCGTCACAGCTTTCCGCGGGCATCGGGGCGATGCTCGGGTTAACCTCCTTGAAATCCGAGTCTTATTTCACATCGAATTGGCCTTTGAGTCGGACATCCTCGGCCGAGGCGGCGACCATCACCGTGAACCTGCCGGGTTCGATAGCGCGCTTCATCTGGCGGTTCCACACGGCCAACTCGGATGCCGGAACTCTGATGGCGACTCGCCGGCTTTCGCCCGCCTTCAACTCGATCTTCTCGAAGCCGACAAATCGCATCACCGGGGTCGTGACGGAAGAGACGTCCTGGCGGACGTAAACCTGCGCGACCTCCTTGCCCGCACGGGCGCCCGTGTTGGATAAGGTGAAACTCACGGCCAACTCGCCCTGCGCTGGGACGACCGGCGTCTCGACGTGGAGGTCCTTGTACTCGAAAGTGGTGTAAGTCAGCCCGTAACCGAAGGCCCAAAGCGGCTCGGGTGAGCCGAAGACATAATCGCGGCCGATCTTCTCAGGTGTTCCGGGCTGGTGATAGTAGCCGCGGCCGCTCGGCTTGTACTCAGCCACCGTAGGGATGTGCCCCGCGCTCTGCGGAACGGTGATGGAGAGACGACCCGACGGACTCACGTTCCCCAGCAATATGTCCGCCACCGCGTACCCCTGCTGCTGCCCCGGATAGAACGCCTCGACAATGGCCGGCACCTGCTGCTTCATCCACGGCACGCTGAAGGGGCGGCCGCAAAGGAAGACCACGACGACGGGCTTGCCTGCCTTCAGCACCGCGCGGACCAGATCCTGTTGCACGCCTGGCGGGACGGGATCGGTCACGTCGTAGCCTTCGCCCACCGTACCGCTGGCGGGCAGCGAATTGTCTTCCCAGCCGACGCCGCTCAGAATCATGCTCGTGTCGCCCAGCACGATGATGGCCACGTCGCTCTTGCTCGCCGCTTCCAAGGCTCCGGCAAACCCATCGGTCGAAAGTCCGACGAGGTCGCAGCCCTTGGCGTAGCGGATCGCGACCTTTTCACCGAGTCGCTCGCGCAGACCGCGGAGAATCGTGATCCCGTCGTTATTGCTTTTGCTCCAGCAGTAGTCGCCAAATTGCACCTGGTCGGCATTCGGGCCGATCACGGCAATCGACTGGAGTCGGGCCGAATCGAGCGGCAGGAGATTCTTCTCGTTCTTCAGCAGCACGATCGACTCTTCGGCGACCTTCCGAGCAAGCGCCACGTGTTCCGGGCAGCGTGCGATCGCAGATAGTGTCGCGAGATCAGCGTCGGGGCGCCCGTCGAACAAGCCGGCGGCGAATTTTGTGTACAGGACCCGGCCGGCGGCTTTGTCGATCTCCGACATCGGCACGGATCCCTCGCGCGCCAGCCTCGCCAAATGCTGAAAGCACGCCGGGCCTGGGGCCTCCAAATCGACGCCCGCTTCCAGGGCCTGCTTCCCCGCATCAGCCGCATCAGCCGCCACGTGGTGGAAGGCAAAGTTGAACTCCACTCCGCCCCAATCCGAATAGGTGTAGCCGCTGAAGCCCATTTCACCGCGCAGCACGTCTTCCAGCAGCCAGCGGTTGGCATGGGAGGGAATCCCGTCCACCTCGTTGTACGAGGGCATGACCGAAAGGACGCCCGTTTCGCGGATCACCCGCTCCACGGGCGGGAAATAGACGCTGCGCAGTTCCCGTTCCCCGAGCACGCAGTTGGCAATGTTGATGCCGTTGACCGGCATACTGTAGCCGGCGAACGTCTTGAGCATGGCCAGGGCCTTGTGCCCGGCCAGCGGCTTTCCGCGCAGATCTCCCTGCACTCCAAGCGTGTAGGCCGAGCACATTCGGCCGACGAGAAAGGGGCTCTCGCCGATGCATTCCTCGACTCGACCCCAGCGCGGATCACGCACGACCTCGATCATCGGCGTGAGCAGATGATTCAGGCCGGCGGCGCTGGCTTCTTTGCCGATCTGCGAGCCCATTTCCTCGGCAAGTGCAGGGTTGAACGTGCAACCGAGCGCCAGGAACTGCGGATAGATCGTCGCGCCCCTGGCCAGGACGCCGTGCAGCCCTTCGTTGACCGTCAAGGCGGGGATGCCGAGACGGGTTCTTTCGCGCAGATAGCGTTGGGCCGCCGCCAATCGTCGCGCCTGCTGTTGAAGATCATCTCCGAAGTTGACGCAGAGTACTCCGGGACTTCGATCGCCAAACAGAGCCTGAAGAGACTCCAAATCGGCTTCTTCACCGCGCATGGCGATGCCGCCCGTGCCCTTTTGAGTCAACTGCTCGATCTTCTCCTCGAGCGTCATGCGCTCCAGCAGGTCCTTCACGCGTTGGTTTACCGGACGTCGTGGGTCCCGGTAAACGGCCTCCTCTGCGCGGCCGGTCGCTAACCAAGACGCCCAAACGGCACTCACGGCGATCAGAATCACGGGGCTTGTCTTCAAGGTCTTACACTCTCGATCAGACGTCAGTTTTACCTTCCGGATCAGGGCAACACTTCAAGCCCCGTCCCTCTGAGTTTCCACGGTTGGGTCAAGGGCGGTCCATTTCGGGCTACGTGGGGTCAGGACGTTGCGATGCGGCTTTCAAGCGCGCGGCGTCGCGCAGCGATCGCATGTACTCCAGGGCCATCTGGGTCTGGTTGTGGACGTAGTCGATGCCGGCGGGGCGGCCGTGCTCGAGGGCCGGGTGGCAGAATTCCCAATCCAGGTAACCGGTATAGTCGGCGGCAACCAGCGCGTCGACGTACGCAGGGTAGGCGACCTGGCGGCCCCAGAACCGTTCGTCAAAATAGCCTGCGGCGGCCAGGATCACGCGACCGTCTGCGTCGCGTTGGAACTCGCCGTTCAAGTGGGAATGCACGATCAGATCGCCGCAATCACGGACCATCTCGCGGGCGCGGTCCGCCGACTCGGGTTCGTCCTCGATGTTGATGTCCATGCAGCCTTTGAGGACCGGCGAGCCGACATCCTCAATCAGCGACAGCACGTCGCGGTAGTTGTTGACCACGTCCGGTCCGTGATTCTGCATCGCCAGGATGATGCCGTGATCCTCGGCGACTTTCGTCAACTCGCGGAGGCAGTCCACGACGAACTCCCGACGGGCGGAGCCGCTCCAATAGGGATAGGGATCGTGCCCGTACGTCAGGTCGTAGGTCGCCAGCCCGTCGTGGATCGTGATGCCGCGCCATGCTGCAAAGATCTTGCAGATCGGGGCGCCGAGGTCCTGAGCCAATCGAATGCACTCGCGCACATAACAGATCATCGCCTCTCGCTGTCCCGGAATCGGGCTGGACAGGTCACAGTTGGGCGAGACGGCGGAGATCGGCATCTGCAGTTCGCCTGCAAGATCGCGAAGTCGTCGTCGGTCGTCGGCGCCAAGGTCCATCGGCGCGGCGTGCGGTCGCTCGGTGTCGAGTTCCACACCCTCCCAGCCCTGTTGCCTAGCGAGGCGCAGCAAGCTGTATATGTCCAACGCCGGCCCCTGATACCACACGCCACGATAGGTAATGCTGTAGACGCCCAATTTCATCGCGAAACTCCTCCGGTCTTGGTTGCTGTGTCCAACTCCGGCGATACTAACAAAGCAGCAGTCGGTTGGCTGCGGGGACGTTTGTGATCTTCAGGTTTGTGGCTTTTCCGCGAAGTGTTTGCCGCCGCGCCGCACGCTGGCCTGCAGAGAAATCAATCCAACCCACGCGGTCAGTCCACTCTCCGAGGAAATCGGCGTTCGGCACGCGAATCGACTCGGGGGAATGACCAAGTCTTTGCGATCTGGAAGCCATTCGTCCAATGGTCTATGTCACTGGACACAGGAATGTCTTCCAATAAATATACGTCCCAAGAAATCCCATTCACAACCGAACACGCAATCGATACACCGTCAGGCAGCTCGATACAACGTCAGGCTGTTGGGAGACAGGTCTCCAGTCCAGGGGGGAGGATTCGTGAGCATGGGCATAGGCATAATTGAATTGGTCATCATCCTCGCAGTGCTCGGCCTCATCGGGGCCATCGTGGCTGGGCTCGTGCTGTCGCTTGCCACACGGCGGCCGGGCGGCCTTTCCGGAAACAACCCCAACCTGCGGCCCTGCCCTGATTGCGGACACTTTATATCGGTGCGTGCCGCCGCCTGTCCACGTTGCGGCGGGCCTGTGAAGGGCGGATGAACTTGTCGGTTTGCGGCGCGGTCCGCTTGTGCGGCCGCATCGGCGGCATTCCGGCCCCTGTGGCAACCCTTCGGGGCTTCATGTATGGCGTCGGAGGGGAGAGTTGCCCGCTGCCACGGACAAATCGTGTGGAAGCATCGGGCGGAAGAACGCAGGCCGAGCCTTGCCGGCAGGGCAAGGCTCGCATCTGTCGACCGATAGCGTACGGCCGAACCGGTCGTTTCCAACGTGCAACTCGGCTACGGAACTTCGTCATCCCCGAATTCATCGTCGGGTAAGACTGCGTCGTCGGATTTCATCAAGTCGTCTTCAGAGAAGCCTTCCTGATCGGTTTCGTATTCGTTGTCCTGCTCTTCCTCGAAGTCATCATCAAAGTCGTCGTCGAAATCCTCGTCGTCGAAATCGTCGTCGTGAAGATTCACGTCTTTGATATCCTGGTCGTTGAGATCCTCCTCGTCGAAATCCTGCTCGTTGTTCACATCGGTCATGGTTCACCCACTCTCGACTTTCGGTCACCCGGGTCGGCGACCTGCTGGAGGTCGTTCGATCAACTAGCAGTATGATAGAGTGTCCGTCGATCCGCACGCCAGCCCGCCTCGGTTTCTGCAGCGTCTCTCGCGGTTTGCGGGAATGCCGATATGGGCGAACAGTTGCAAGCCGAAATCCAAGCGAGCACGGCCCGGGCCGGCTGGGGACGTGGGTGACGCGGGAAGTGTCGCACAGATGACTCTGGCGGGTTCGAGTGTTGCTGAAGTTCGCGGGACGCCTGGAAGGGCTGTCGATTCATTCTTGTCGCAGAGGTACCACGACGAATAATTAGAGACGGATCGGCACAACGAATCGTGGTGGAATTCGATTCGACCGTTGTGTTAGTGAGTCCACGCACACAGGAGGGGCTGCGATGGCTGTCACGGCGTTCTGCACGTTGGGACGCGAGTTCCAGCGGATTTCCGCACGGCCACCGCATCGGGCTCGAAATCGCGCGGGCTGGGCCGTTCATTGCGGCGTGATTTCTGCTTGAGTCAGCCGTTTCTTCGCGTTTTTCACCGAGGGTTTTCGTTGGCATGACCGAACGAACTAGTTGAGATCGTGACGATTGTGCTGGGAACGCTGAGCCGAGCCTGAGAAGTGGACATTCAGACCAAAGCACAATACGCAATCGAACTGGCATCGCTGCGGGCCCGGCTTGCCGATCTCGAAGCGGCTCATGCCAGTGCGCAGACGTCGCTTCACGAAGCTCAACAGCGCGTGCGCACTTTGATTGACTGTGCTCCCGAAGCCATTTTGCTGCTTGACGTGGCGACGGGGCGCTTTATCGACGTCAATCCTCAGGCCGAAAGGCTGTTTGGCCACCCGCGCGAGAAGTTGCTGGAGTTGGGGCCTGTTGAACTGAGCCCGCCGTCGCAGTCCGCCGAGGCCACACGCGGCTTCGTTCAGGCCATGAACGCCGAAGCGGTTCGCGGCGGAACACCGGTATTCGAGTGGTGGGCAATGAATGCCCGCGGCGAGCGATTTCCCTGCGAGGTTCACCTGGTTCGGATGCCCTGGGGCGAGCGTGACGTAATTCGCGGCAGCATTTCCAGCTTGGGCACTCGCAAGCATCTGGAACTTGTTGAACGCGGGCGGATTGAGGTTCTTGAGCGGGTTGCCCGAGGCGCGCCTCTGGACGATGCTCTCCATGCGCTGGTGCGAACCACCCAGGATCTCCTGCCCGGGATGATCTGTTCGGTGCTGGTTCTTGACAGAAACAGTAATTGCCTGCGTCTCGGTGCCGCTCCGGATCTGCCGGATTCGTACAACTCGGCCGTTGACGGGCTGACAATTGGTCCAAGTATCGGGTCATGCGGGGCCGCGGCTTTTTCGGGCCGCCGTGTGATCGTTCGCGACGTGATGAGTCATCCGAATTGGGTCGAATTTCGCAAGGTCGCGGAATCGGCCCGACTGAGAGCTTGTTGGTCTGAACCGGTGATTTCCCTCGCCGGTGTGGTGCTTGGCACATTCGCGATGTACTACCGCGAGCCGCGCGAACCAGGTCCGGTGGAGTGTCGAGCGATCGAAATCGCGGCTCAGTTGGCCGCAATCGCCATCGAGCACGAGCAAACGCAGCGTCTGCTGCGGGAGATGAACGAG
>CAIPEB010000722.1 GCA_903863885.1 uncultured Planctomycetaceae bacterium
ATTGTGATGGGCAAGTAGCCGTCAATATTCAGCTCGCGCAAGTTCTCCAGCGCCCTTCGTAGGCCGGAGTGCCCAGGAGGTAACAATGAGTCGAATCCAGGTACCGTGTGCAATTCGCCATCCCAGCTTAGCCCCAAAGGCGGGTCGTTCATGCCGCCGTTGTGCGCCAAGAGGAACCGCTTGTAGTCGTCAGGCAGGCGACCCCCAATCTCGCGCTCAAACGCGTCGATATCGTCGGGGGATAGAGAAGGTCCCATCTGTCGGAAATGGAATTCTGCGACCATTTCGATGTCTCTAAAAAGAGAGGATCACACCGCGAAGGCAGGCCACCGTGTGAACAAGGCGTCGTTCTTGCCGAAACCTGCCATGTTCACAGGATGGCCCGCCCCGCTGCTCACTCAACTCCGGTCTGACGGTCCGGCGCCGTCGGTTAATGGCTTGGCTCGTGCTCTTCTTGTGAACAAAATGTCACCGCGAAAGCCGGTGGGATTGTTACCCCGGCGGGCCTGTCACGACCGAAATCCGGACCGCCGCCAGGCTCGAAAACCAGATTGGTAACGAACTTCGCCACGGGCCGATTTATTTGATCCCACGGGCGCACCGCAAAGGCACGCCGCCCAGTTGATTTCATGACCAGATCGCCGTCAGTAATCGAACTTCAGCCGCCCATTGTCATATTCTTTCAGGGTCATTTCGGCCGTGATTGAATAGTGCCCTTTGGAGTCGCGCAGAGCTTCTAATGAGCGACGAGCGGAATCCGGTTTCCACTGGAGACTATGAGCAGATGCCCAACATCGGATGCTTGGTTCAGGATCATCCATGAGTCCGATTAGAGCCTCGCGGCCCTCTTCGGACTCTCGGAGAATCTTGTAGCAGGCATGCAATTGCTTCGCCCCTCTGTTGGCTTTCTTGGGATCGGAGATATCGCTGTTCGCGATCGCGCCTTGCCGATACCGCGCAACAATATCCTTGATGCTCTCTGTCATGGTCATCTCCTTAAGGTAGGGGTTGCCCGGAGAGGGCTTTGTTGAGCATCTGCTGGCCATAGTCGAACTGTTGTCTCCATGACTGAGACCCAAGCCATTGCCTGACCGTCTGGCCTTGAGTAAACGGTTGCACTGTGGAGTAGTAGTTCGCAAGCGACTGGTTCACTTCGCGGGAGACGGATACGACGTTCTGCGTGTTATGAATGGCCTCAGCCCCGAACTGCTCGATGTTCGCAGCCCGCTGTTCGACGATGTGGTGCCATACCTGCCCCTCCCCAGCCGGCCCAAGTTCGTTTTTCAACGCGTTAAACGACTTGAAGAGCCGTACCTCCTGCTGCGCCGCCGCCCCTACCTTACTTGCGGCCTCCCAACACCCCGCATTATGCGTCAGGACTCCGCAGTTTGCGACGCGGTAGAAGTGCTGGCCTTGGACGGTCATGTTGTAGACGCGGTGCGTGCCAGGAATGCTGCGGACTCCGGTCACCGTCACGACGCCCGTTATGCCGTCGAGACGCTCGCCAAGCTGCAACTCCGATGCGGAAAGCCACTGCCCGCGCGTCACGCTGTAGAATTTGTGAAGCCCCGTCGGACGCACCGCTTCCTCGCGGCCCTTCGCGTCGCGCAGCGTCAGCTCCCGCACGTCCTGATTCAGGTGGTTGACCGTCGTCAACACGACGCGTCCGGCTCCAGACTTGATGGGCGGACACGGCTGAATGTCGATTACCCGGCCCGTCTGTTCCGGCGAGACACCCATCTCGGCCAGATCCAGCGGGATGGGCGCTTCGCCCCCGACCTGCACGCCATGTGCCGCAAGCCAATGGACGGGCTGCAACGTGTCGATCCACATCTCATCCACGCCGCCACTGGATAA
>CAIPEB010000723.1 GCA_903863885.1 uncultured Planctomycetaceae bacterium
ATTAGCCGTGGTTGTGGCCCCGGCCTGGTAACTCACGGTCTGGCTGGCCGCGTCGTCTAACTGGCCGGCCAGCCAGGTCTTTCCGTCCGCCATGAAGGTCATCAGCTCGCCGTTGCCTTCGCCGGCAGGTCGAACGCGATCCAGGTCTTGGCCGCGGTCGAGATGCACAGCAGGCCCTTGGAAGCCGGAATCACCACGGACGCGTCGGCGGACAATCCGTTGATCGTCCCCGTCGATTCCGCGTAGACCTCAGCCGCTGTGCTGCTGTTGTTGACGATGATTCGCACCACGCCAGCGGACGCAACCGCGGGCAAGACCACGCCCTTGGTAGCGCCGTCGCTCGTGATGTGGGTAATCAGCACGTCGCCCAGCGCACCGGCATCAGCGACGGTCGAACCAGCCGCGGCAACCGGCGTCACCGTATGGCTGACTCGCAGGCTTCCGGCGATGTACGTCACGATCCCGGCGGCGCCGATATTCACCGCGGACGTGTTGCTCGTGCCGAGGCTCAGCACTCCGTCGGTCCCCGAGCCGTGGGCATTGCCACCCAAGACGCTCACCGCGCCACCGTTGGCATTGCCAGCGGTCCCGGCCCCGGCGGCAATCGTGATCGCTCCGCCAGTCCCGCTGGTTGCACCGCCAGCCCCGCCGGTCAGCGAAATGGCCCCGCCAACGCCAGTTGCCCCTGGCGTTCCGCCAACGAGGCTCACCGCGCCGCCAGCGTTCCCGGCAGTGCTGGACGTTCCACCAGTAATGACGATGGCGCCGCCTTGAGCCGCGTCGATGCCATTGACACCAAGGCTCGCGTCCTCGGCCTCGATGTCCGTTGCTGTCACAGCCCCGGCGACCGTCGCCGCAGCGGTCACACCGCGAATACTCACCTTGGCGTAGGTATCCGTCGCGGCAGTCGTCTCGACCACGAAGCCCATGAGGTATCCGGCGCTCGCAGTCGCGGTGCAAGCGCCAGTCCCAGTCGTTCCCGTCACCGGGTCGCCGTCAACATCCCAGTACGTCGCGTTTCCGGCGGTCTGGATCTCGGCCTTCTGCGGAATCTTGAAAACGCCATCGACGGCCAGCACGCCTTTTTCTCCGGCCGCAATCGCGGACGGAGCCGGCAGCGGCCGGGAGCCGAGGACAACGATGTCGCCAGCGGCGACGGCAGAGACGGGCGTGTAGTCGATCACGTCGCCGTCGCTGTACATGAGGGCAGGGGTTTGAGCCATTCTGTCGATCTCCTAATGAGAGTGATTGCAGGTCAAGCCGGGCGGCACTTCACCGCCCGGCGTCGTGTCGTCATCGTTACGCCGTGGCCTTGACGCTTGCCCGGTACTCGGTCATCGCCACGCCGAAATCGTGGTAGCCGCGGAACTGAACGCCCAGCGTGTTGAAGTCCGCCTCCGCTGATTCGATCGTCGGGGATTGCTGGCCGTTCAGGAAACACATCGCCGCGCTGGCAAGAATCATCGGGTCCGCCAGCAGGAACCACGAGGTCGCCGAGTACCCGGTGTAAGCCGAGTTGCCGAGTTCGGGAACCACGACCGGAATGAACATGTTCTGGTAGATGTTGGCCGTCGGGTACTTCGTGGTGGCGGTCGTGTCGCGGATCTCTTGCGAAACGTAGATTTTCTTGGCGGTCGCTTCCAGGGCTGACGGAACCAAGAGCAATTTCGGGTCGAGACTCATCAGGTTGCCGTCGGGTCCGAGCATGTCACGGAACGCCGCAACGGCTGTGTTGAGCCCGGCTTCAGCCAACGCGGAACTGGTGACCAGATTCCCGCGGGCCCCTGTCCAGAACGTTCCGGCGTTGCTCGCCGAAAGCCACTCGGTCCAGAACACCTTGTTCATCTTGATCGCGGCCCCGAGCCCCAGGCGGTTCCGCAAGTCGTTGAACGCCCCCAGGTCATCGTTGATGATGTCCTGCCGGGTAATCGACATCATCTTGGCGTAGGTCTTCGCGGCCATCGTGTACGACTCTTGCGAGACGGTGCCGCTCTTGATCTCGCCGCCAGGCCCCAGTTCCTCATACTCCATGTCCGCGTTCATCCGGAACGCGGTCACGGTCTTGAAGTCGTTGACCGGGCGGACGGCCGCCACGGAACGCCAGCTCTGGGGAATGGCCATGAAGCCGTCCAGCAGCATCTTGTTCCCGGTCGTCGTCAACAGAGTGGTCAGCGTGTGCGTGGCGAACGCGGCCTTGAGGACTTCCCGGCAGTTGCCGGCGTCGATCCGCTCGCCAGGCGAACACGCGTAGCCGTTAGCGGCAGCCGCACGCAACACGACCTGTTGCAGGCCGATGCCGCGAGGGAAAGCCTTGTCGGTGGCTTCCAAGACTTCCGGCTTGAAGTGCTTCTCGATGTTGAGCCCGGCCTGCTTGCTGAAC
>CAIPEB010000724.1 GCA_903863885.1 uncultured Planctomycetaceae bacterium
AACACCTGAATCACCAACATGGCCCCTTTTAGGGGCCTTCCTCATACCACCTGCTCCGCAGGTGGTTGTTGATTATAATATACGTCTGTACACAGTCAATAGCGTTTGTACAGATCCCACGGGTTGGCCGTTGCGAGCTTTCGCCTAAACCCTTAGCTTGTCACGTTTAGAAAGCCTTTCCGAAATACCGCATAGTAACTGGAGATTCTGCCATGTTGCGACGAGCCGTCAGCGTCGGTTTCTCGACGCTCCTGATCCTGTCCGGTCTGGTTTCCTCGGCCGGGGCCGCCGACGAACCAGCCAAGGCCGAGGTAAAAAAGCCCAAAGTGGCGGTAATTCCCGTCAAGGGAGCGCTGCCCGAGAATGCCGGGCAAGTCGGGCTGTTTGCGGAAATCGAGCAGAACCTTTCTCAGTTGCTTGGCCGGCTGGATCGAGCTGCGAAAGACAAAGAGATTTCCGCCGTTCTCCTCGAGGTCCGCGGTCCGGATCTGGGACGCGGGAAGATGGCCGAGTTGCGGGCCGGGATCAAGCATCTGCGCGAAGCGAAGAAGCTCGTCGTCGCTGATATCGAAAGCGGTTCGTCAGTCGATTACCTCGTCGCGTGCGCCTGCGACGCGATCGTGATGCCCGAATCGGGCGAGCTGATCCTCCCGGGAGTTCGCGCCGAAGTAACTCACTACAAGGGTCTGCTCGACAAGCTGGGAATTCAGGCCGACATGATGCAGATGGGCGACTTCAAAGGGGCGGCCGAACCGTACACCCGCACCGAAATGAGCCCGGAGTTCCGCAAACAACTGGAAATCGTGATTGACGACTTTTACACCCAGTTCGTCGAGAACATCGCCGCGGACCGCAAGCTGGACGTCGCCAAGGTCCGCGAACTGGTCGATCTCGGGCTCATCGGCGCTGCCGAAGCCAAGGAGTCCGGTCTGATTGACCGGGTGATGTACCGCGATGAAATCGACGGTTTCCTCAAGGAAAAACTGGCTGTCACCGAATTCAGCCGAGTCGAGGACTACGGCAAGAAGAAGATCGACGAGGACTTTTCGGGCATGACCGGCTTCTTCAAGCTGTTTGAACTGATGATGGGCGTGGAGCCGACGAAGCGCAGTTCCAGCGCGAAGAAGGTCGCCGTGGTCTACGCGTCGGGAATGATCATGCCCGGCAAGAGCACATCGGGATTGCTCAGTGAATCGCTGGGCAGCGATACGGTGATCAAGGCCCTGGAAACGGCGAGCAAGGACAAGACGGTGGTGGCGATCGTTCTGCGAGTGGACAGCCCCGGTGGTTCGGCGCTGGCCAGCGACCTGATCTGGCGCACGATCGGACGCTGCGAAAAGCCCATCATCGCGAGCATGGGAGACGTCGCGGCCAGCGGCGGCTACTACATCTCGATGGGTTGCGACAAGATCTTCGCCGAACCCGGCACGCTCACCGGATCGATCGGCGTGGTCGGAGGCAAGCTGGCGACCGGCGGACTGTTTGAGAAGCTCGGGATCCACACCGACGTGATCTCGCGCGGCAAGAACAGCGGCATTCTGACGTCCGAGTCGCCGTTCACCGAGTCCGAGCGGGCGGCTTGGAAGAAGATGATGGAAGAGATCTATCGGCAGTTTGTCAGCAAGGCAGCCGCAGGTCGCAAGTTGACCGTCGAGCAGCTGGGGCAACTGGCCGGCGGCCGCGTCTGGACGGGGCGGCAGGCGAAGGAAAACAAGCTGGTTGATGAAGTAGGCACCCTGCAGGATGCGATTCAGGAAGCCAGGAAGATGGCCAAGGTCGCTGCGGACGAGAAGACCGAATTGCTGCTGCTGCCCGAACCCCGCAACCTGTTCGACGATCTGTTCGGTGGCGACATGGCGATACAGGCTCCCGCCGTGTCGCGGTTCATGGGCGCCGATCCGGCCGTCTTGAATCAGTTGAAAAACGCCGAGATCTGGGCCCGCCTGCTGGCAGAACCGGTGGTCTTGGCCCTTCCTTACCAGATAAGAATACGCTGAACCCGGAGCTTTGCCCCGCCTAACGAATTCGACGAGGAGTTCATCGGGACGGTCTATAAGACGGCCAGATTGTCCCGGTGAATTACCTCTTCGTAGGGGCGGTGGCCGAGGACCTGCGAGATCTTGTCTGACTTCAGCCCCTTGATGCGCTCGATGTCCGCCGCCGTGTAATTGGTCAGGCCGCGGGCAACTTCACGGCTTTCGGAATTGCAGATCGCGATCACATCTCCTTTGTCGAACTCGCCCTCGGCTCGCGTAATACCGATCGCCAGCAGGCTGGTTCCCTGCTGCACGATGGCGCGGCAGGCGCCGTCGTCGAGGTAGACGCGCCCCCGGGGCTGCGCGGAGAATCCCAGCCATCGCTTCCACGGGCTGATCGACTTTCCCTGGGCGACGAAGAGGGTGCCGACCTGCCGGCCGGCCAGAATGTTCCCCAGCACCGAGTTGTCCCGCCCGCTGGCAATGATCACGTTCTCGCCTGCTGCGGTCACGATGCGGGCCGCGCGCAGCTTGCTCGTCATCCCGCCTTTGCTCAACCGGTTTCGCGTATCGCGGATGTAGGAATCGAGCGACGAGTCCACTTTCGTCACGGTGTGGAGCAACTCCGATTCGGGCAGGCGAGGATCTCCCGTATAAAGACCTTCCACGTCCGACAGGATGATCAGCAGCTCGGCGTGCACGAGATTGGTGACCAGCGCGGCGAGCCGGTCGTTGTCGCCGAACGTGATCATCA
>CAIPEB010000725.1 GCA_903863885.1 uncultured Planctomycetaceae bacterium
CCGGTCCGTCGCTGCAATGAACTCGCAGCAGGCTGCCGCTCTGCGCGAACATCAGCCCCTGGGCGTTCGGCGGTCGCGACTCGCCACACTGCTTCGCGGAACGTCTGCCACCCATTATCGCCGACCGACCGCTGCCGAGTCCACTTTCCGAGACCATTAACGAACCGTGCTTCCTTTCGATGTCGTATTCCGTATTCTGAAAATCAACGTGCGCGGCGCGGGCGGCTCATCAACCACGGGGGGCTGAAAAGGCGGATTTGATGCGGAAGATCGGCACCAGGGAGGGTGGCATTCGACTGAGTGCGGGAACGTCGGACAGCGCCGCGTCACCACGTTCCGCACAACTCGCGGTGTTCCCGACGTCTGTTTGCGACGACGGCCACGCATGTCATTCGCGAGAGCCCTTCTCATCGCCAGATTTCGGCTTCTTCTTTTCCAGATCCATTTCTTGTTCTGGCAGTGCAAATGGATCACCTGATCCTATCTTGTACCGTGTTCTGCTGCGTACTCCCGACCGGACTCCGAAGAACATTTCGCAGTGCGGCATCTTCGCAACAAGCTGACCTTGAACGAGGGTGGGCAGGGCGTTGCTCTCGTCGAAGCTCAGATGCAGCAAAGTGAGCTTATGCAGCTTTGGCAAGTGCTCAAGGACTCCTTCAGTCGTAATGCCCGACTCTTGAAAGATGGTCAGCTTGTGCAACGTGCTGATCTTCGCCAATTCGCGCAAGCCGTCATCTGTCAAACGGTTGTCTGCAAGCGCCAGCTGCTGCAATGGCGTGCTGCCATCTGTCTTGGTCTTGCTGGTGGCGAAATACTGAAAACCCGCTCCCGAAACGCCAGTATGCGCCAGAACGAGTTCGGTAAGCTCTGGAAACGTCGCAAAGACGCTGAGCGATTTATCTGTAATCGCTTCTTCCTCAAAGATGTGCACGTACCGAACGTGCGGAAATCGAGGAAGTGCGGCAAGCTCTCCGTCCGTTGTTCCAGAGAAGTCAAAGCTGAGCTGGGTTCCGTTCCTGTAAAGATCGATGTCCTGCACCAGTCTCTTGATCTGCCGGGGATTCCAGACCCTTATCGCCATCTCCCCCCTCGAATACATGACGCCAGGGCGATCGATGGAGCCTCGGTCGTCTTTCGGCGCACGATCCAACCGACCGGCCGACGGAATTCCCGGTTTTTCGGAGTTGTCTGCTGCGATGGCTGGGCGGTAGCCAACAGATGCCAAGATCGCGAAGGCCAATATCGCTGCGATTCCGGCGACCGTCCTGCATTTCATCCGACCTTGCAACGTGCGGCATTCCTCGGGCGTCAGCGAGCGATAGTAGCGGACAACATCTCTCTCGGCCTGTTGCCGGTTCTCTGCCGTGCCGAAGTTGCGACATTCGTGGAATGCTTTGATTAGCTCAATCCGTCCGCCCATTCAACCGGTTCCTATGCTTCGCGGCTTGAGAGGCAAGTCAGCGCGAACACAACTGAGCCGCACCTGGTCCAAGGTGGATCGGCAGCGAATGTTCACCGCGATTCACTCTCTCGGATCAACGCCAGCTTCTGCGTTCTCGTCAGCCGCTTGATCGCCGCCTCCCGCTTCAACGCCAGGCTGCGGCTCCGTTGAGTCTCCTGATACACCAGTTTGACAGGTCGGCGGCTGCGGGTGTACCGGGAGGCCGTCCCGCCGTTGTGCTGCTGAATCCTGCGGGTCACATCTTTGGTGATGCCGGTGTAGAGCGTGCCATCGGCGCACCGCAACATGTAAACGAACCAGACTTCAACGGTCCGCTTTGCCACGTCGTCTCCCCGCCAGTTCGCCGTATCGGAAACAACCAGCCAGATGGTCGTTCGCCATCCCGACCGCCTGCATAAACGCGTAGCAGATCACGGGTGCAAGGCGGATGTCCGCCTGTCCGCGCCAAATGCGACGGCCTATATCCACTCAAACATCTGATTCCCGGAAGAGCACGCCATCCAAGAACGCCGTTGCATGATCACGGTTTGAACTGAGCAGCCTGGTTCTGCGGGAGTGCAGTACCGAGATCACCCGACACGCCGAACAGCCCTTTCACCGACGGACGCATCAGCACGATGATCGTGAACACGCCCAAGACCGTTCCGAAGGGCATGAAGAAGCACAAGATTCCCGCCGTCACCAGGCAGAACGTGTAGCGGCGGCGCCGGGCAAGCGATCGACCTGCCACGATCACGCAGACGGCAAAGCACCACCCGAACAGGATCAGCATCGCCGCGATCACGGTGAACATCA
>CAIPEB010000726.1 GCA_903863885.1 uncultured Planctomycetaceae bacterium
GCCATTTTCATCAGCGGATACTGGGAACGCTTCATCCAATATCGCATTGAACACGAGACCGCTCGTTTATACCCATATCGCGAAATGCTCAACCAGCGCGAATGGGCCTTGGCGATATAGCGGACGACCGGTTGCGCCCGTCGCCGACGACTTCCCTCAGTTCGAACGGAATCTGATCCAGGACCAGCTTTCCAGCCTCAATTCTTGAAAAATCCAGGATGTCGTTGATGACGACGAGCAGTGCCTCGCCGGAGTCCCTCACCGTGGATAGGAATTCCCGCTGCTGAGCCGAGAGTTTTGTGTCGAGCACCAGTTCGGTCATGCCGATGATTGCGTTCAGAGGGGTGCGGATCTCGTGGCTCATGTTGGCCAGGAATGTGCTCTTGGCACGGTTGGCCGCCTCCGCCGCGTCCTTTGCCGCGCGCAGAGCCGCGGCCGAACGCTTTTCGTCGCTAATATCTCGCACCGTGGCCTGCACGACCACGCTGCCTTCGATCTCCATGCGAGTCAGAAGCACCGAGGCGAAGAACTCGCGACCATCCCGTCGCTTGTGCACCCACTCAAAGAAATGACATCCCTCCCGCAATGCGGTCTCGACCATCTGCATCGCCTTCACGGACGACAATACGCCGTCCGGCTGGTATTCGGGAGACAGATCGACGGGCGTGAGCGCCATGAACTCCTGCTCATCGCGGCACCCGTAGACGGCAATCGCGGCCGGATTTCCGCTGATGAACCGGTCGCCCGGCGCCAGGATCATGATCGCATCGCGTGAAGCATCGTAGAGCGTGCGATACTTCGTCTCGCTGGTGCGCAGAGCTTCTTGTGCCTGCTTGCGTTCCGTGATGTCGCGGGAGATTCCGAACGTACCCACGATCTCCCCCGCATCGTCGTACAGCGGCATCTTGGTGGTGCTGACCCAGGTGACACGGCCGTTGGACCAGGATTCCTCTTCTTCCTTTTCGATGATCGGCTGGCCCGTGCGGAGGATCTCCTCCTCGTCGTTCCTCGCATCGTCGGCATGCTGAGATGCGAAAAAATCGCGGTCCGTCTTTCCCAAAGCCTGCGAGGGGTCGGAGAGTCCGAAGTACCTGCACAGGGCCTTGTTGATGCGCAGGAAGCGGCTCTCCCGGTCCTTGAAGTAGATGCTGTGCGGCAGGTTGTCCATCAGCGCATGCAGCAGGTACCGCTCGTGCTTCAGTTCCTCATTAGCCGCGGCAAGCGCTGAAGTGCGCTCGCGCACGCGGATCTCCAACTCGTCGTGGGCCTGCCTGAGCTCCTGGTCGCCCCGCCGCCGCTGGATAATCTGCCACATGCCCTGCATCAACAGCGTCAACTGGCGAATATCCGCTTCGTCGTAAGGCTCCTCCTTGTTTCCGACGCCAGCCACGATCACAATCCGGCTGCCGTCAAAGATCGGGACATTCATGTGACGATGCACATGGACGTGTCCGGTGGGATAGCCTTTTTTCGCCGGATTGGGTGCCGTATAGTCATTGGTGATCACGGGCTTCCGCTGGCGAACCGCTTCGCCCCACAATCCCGTCTCGGAAACCTGATACACGATTGGCTTGTCGATAATCTGGCATTGGGCCATGGCCGTCTTCGACCACGCGTGCATGGTAAGTTCCGATTCGTCCGCGTTCAGAAATGCCAGATAACCGATAGTGCTCTCCGTGAGCCGCACCCCCTCCTCCAGCGCGAAATCCGTGATTTCCTGAAACGAGGCCGCCGACATCTGGTTCAAACGCAGCAAGGTCTCCAGGCGGGATTCATCCAGACGCAGCAGTTTCTCCGAGCGCAGTCGTTCGTACTCCAGTTGCAGAGAGCGGAGGGCGAACGAAACGTCTTCAGACACTTCACGCAGCAGGCTGTGATCTTCCGGATCGACCAGAGTCTCTTTCGCCAAGGACGCCACCATCATGCCGTACGATTCATCTCCGATGGCCAACCGCACGGCCATCGTGCGTTCGTCCGGGTGCGACTGGCAAACCGTGCAATCAGGGCACAGCATCGACGCAGCTTCCAGATCGCATACGCCCGTGCTTGCGAGAACCCGCCCCATACAGTCGGGTTCTTCTCCGCGCTGCAGTCTTTCACGCAGCCCAGCGAATGAAGCGCCCATTCCCGACTCGGCGGTCATCGCGGGAAACTGCGAGTCCTTCCGAACCACTATCCAGACGCGACTGTAGGCGAGGGATTCGGTCAAACGCGCGCAAACACCATCAAGCAGCCGACGCCGGTCTTTCTCCTGGGAGATCAACTGCCCAACATCGCTCACTCCGCGCAGCACAGCGTTGAGGTGTTTCAGGCGACGCTGGTTTTCCCGAGTTGACCGTTCCGATTCCCTGAGGATTCGAAACGCCGGAAACATCCCCGTGATGCCTGCAAGTATCAGAAGCGAGATCAGCAGCTCGGCGAGCTGAAACGCCATATCGCCGCTAATGATCTCGCCGCGGAAGATCAACCACGAAGCGGGAACCACTCGACGGACGACGAGCAGAACGATCGCTCCGGCCATCAGCCACATGACCCAACGCCTGCCGGTGAACCAAATCAGCCGGATTGCGAGCGCCGCCGCAATCGCCTGACAGACCAGCGTTACGACAAGAATGAGCGACGTTCCCATAGCACAGCCCTCCATCGAAGAGCGGTGCGGTGCAAGGGTAGAACCGGACGACCGCAACAAGTCCCTTCGTGTCTTATTCTAGTCTTCGCGGCCGCAAGCAATCTACGTTGGAAATACAATTCGCCGTGCTCACCGATCAAGCTGAGCCTCTAGCCACGGAGAGACCTTGTCTGCCCACCGCGCTGCGTGCTCGCGCAGGCCGCGCCCGCTGAAGTGAACTCCCTGCCCGCCGCCGTCGCGCAGTTCCCCCTTGAGCGAATCGCTGTCAGGCCCTTCCAGTGCAATACCCGCGTCCCAGAGCGATTTTTGAGCAGCGCGGATCTCGGGCGAGGCTTCATCGCCAGGCACATGATAGCTGACCTGCGCGACAAACCAGGGCGCATCCCAGCCGGTCTCGCGCCGCGATTCGCAGATCACCTGTTCAAGATATCGGCGATACAGATCGCCTCGCAGAGTACGAGTCGGATCCTTCTGATTCGCGTCCGACTCGCCCTGATGCCAAAGCACCGCGCGAAATCCCCGCGAACCGACTGATTTCATGCGGGCGACCAGCATGGCGAAAGCATCTCCCTTGCTCTCCCATTCGCCACTGTCGAGCTGCCGCACTCGATCGACAATCGTCGGCGGATTGGGAAACCGCGATCCACTGGGCAACCACTCGCGCACGCTTGTCGCGCCGATCCCGCACGCCACGATTCCAACCGGCACCTTGAACCGATCACTGATCGCATCACCAAAAGGAGGAATGAAACTGCCTCCGTTGCCGCTCGCTCCAGGCTGGGGGTCGTTGGCGAGTTGCCACCGGACACCATCGAATGCCGCGACTCGACCGGTTCGCGTCCGCTGCTGTTCCTCGCCATGATTGGCCGAATTGGATTGGCCCGCCACGACGAAGATCTCCCCTACCCCGACGTGCTGCACCTCGGCCGTGGCGAGAACCCGATCGCCCGACAATGCGCGAATTCGACAGGCATACCAACCCCCGGATGCGACCTTGACCGACGCGTCATACGTTCCGTCCCCCGGTTTGAAGTCGACCGGCAGCCACTCCCCGCCGAATTGAGCTTCCAGTCGTTCAGTGCCCGCCGGCGCTCGACCGCGCATCGGCACGGAGCCCTCGGCTCGCGTCCGACGTTGAACAACCTGATAATCGCGAGGCAACTCGACTTGCAGCGAAACGGGTGGATCGCCCCCCCGCGCGACTTCGATCCGGCCGATACCCAACAGAGCGACAGCGAGAAAGCCGGCAGATGCTGCATCGCGAATTTGCATGAAATGCTCCTTCTGAATCGCAGTTTTCGAGGGCCGCATCGTCCCGAGCAAAGGTCGCTTCAGCATCTCGACGGACCACCCCCTTTCCTGGGGGCGCATCACGCATTGCCCGTTTGTCACTGCAACAGTTGACCGTTCAAATAGACGCGTATCCTGCCGCTGTCGATCACCGCGACAACGTGCTGCCAAACGCCGGGCTTCAACACACCGCGAAACTCACGATGCCGGTTCCCGGCAATCAACCGCAGCCCTGAACCGGGCCAGGCATCCAGCAGAAAACCGTCGTCGCGTCCAGGCGTCAGTTTGTCGAGTATACGTCCCTGCTCGTCCTTTTCCGGCAGCACCCACGCTTCAAAAGAAACTGCTCCGGCAAAGTCCTCTGCGCGTGCCGGCAGAGCCTCGCCAACCTTCGGGCACAGCCACGAACCAACCACCTCCGCATCCGCCACTGACTGGTTGCGATCTCCCGACGCAAGGTCCTGAATCGTCTGTTGCGACAACTTGCCGCGGAACATCGTCACCCGTCCGATCTGTCCAGCAAAGCGATTGGCGCCGCTCTGATCCGAGCCGGCACGCAGCGGGTGCGAATTGGGCGGGATCGGAGCACCGGCAGTCTTGCTTTCCTGAAGCGGACAGACCGTCACTTCTTTCCTTCGCGACGGTGGCTGTATGTCCCATTCCGTCAGTTTGCCGTCCGTGACTTTACCCGTGACCACCCCGCCTCGCGTCAGGTGAAGTTTGAAGTCCACGTCCCAATCGCGCGGCCAGGCGGGCAGCAGTAGAATCTTCTCGCCGGATTCCTGCACGAGCATCCGCTGCAGCGCTACCGACCCCGATCCAAAATGATCGAAGTCGGGGCAGGAGTCCGGTCCCTCCCTCCCGTACAGCGGAAACCGACACATCGGGGACGCAACTCGAAAACGGCGCACCAACCCGTCAGCAGCCTCCGCCGCGTTCCCGGCGATGGCCCAATCGATCTGGTCCTGCGTCCAGCATGCGCTGCCGAATGAGTCCACGCACTTGCGACATTTCATCGTGGACGCGACAAGTTCACCGGTCCCCAGCGCCAGACCGAAACATCGGAAAGGAAATACCGCATAAAGCTCGCCATTCTCGGCGTTCTGCTGCTTCGACCATTTTGCCGCCGGGGCGATCGCCGCACGGCCATCGACGGTCTGCAGCGGAATCTCGGGAATCTCTGCGCGGAACCTGCGCCATTGCTGCTGATCGTCGGACGATCCGGCCTTCATTCCCAGTAACTCGTCCAGACAGAACCGCAGGCCGGCCACGTCAGGCGTCGGATTCACGGCCACCCACCATGTCTCGAGCACCTGAGCAGGTTCCAGTCGGAGCTTGCCATCGCCGTCTCGCAAATAATGCCGGTCAAAGAAGAGCAGTACTTCCCGCGCGAACGGCACCAGTACTTCGTCGCGGAACTTCAAGTCGCCCGTGTAGCTGACGTAGTCGATCATCATCGCGGTCGTTTCCAGGCCGCTCGTGAAATAATAGTCGTGATACCAGCCCTCATACGCTTCGCCGGGCTTCGTCTTCGGCGGGCGGCCGTCCTTGCCGCAATCGAGTTCGCATCCCGTCGGCTCGATGTTCTCGCGGTAATACGCACCCTCGTGCCCGAACCAGGCCTTCGTGATCGCCTTTCGCACCGGCAGGACATGCCAGTAATAGTCAAGGAACGGTTTCATGAGATCAAAGTCGCCGCTCGCTAGAAGCGGCCAGTAGAGCAGTCGCTGATTCTGATACGTGAAGCGACGTCCCCATGCACGATCATCCTCATGCGTGAGCCAGAATCCCTCAGCCTGCTGAGCGGGATTCACGCGACCGCTGCTGTCTTTCACCAGCAACTGTTGTGTAAACAGACCGCCGTTGAATTTCGTTTGCACGCTACCGCGACTCTGGCAGGCCATCAGGAATCGAAACACGTTGTAGCTCTGCGAGACCAGGGCGGCTCCGTCCTCTTCTTCGCGCATGCCGGATACCGCTTCGCCGCAAAGTCGTCCCCGTGCCTCAGGCGCAACGGAACGGTCGGACGCAACGATCCAGCTTCGCCCCCAGAATGCGGACCACCACGCGACATGCTGCTCCCAATCCCGGGCAGCATCCGCGGGCACGGCCGCCTGACGCTCGATCGCTTCGATCCAGGTCTCCGCCCGCGGTGCCTGCATGGTCAGGGCATGAATGCGCACATCGAACGACCTTCCTCGCCCGGCAAGCGCCCCACCGTCCAGTTTCAATTCGGCACTCTCCAGCAGATTTCCGAACGTGTTGTATCGGAACGGATCCTTGAATTCCGCTGCGATTTGGCCTACGTCGTAGTATTTCAAATCCTCGTTGAAAACGCTGCGATCTCCGACAGCGTAGTACCAGAGCACCTTTCCATTGCGTTCAAGGCACACATCCTTGGCGATCACCTTGTCGCCCGAGGTTGCCCCGGCCTTATCGGGCAGTACTTGATTTGCGGGATTGATATCGAATCGCTCCCAGAACTCAGGGCGGACCCTGACGGAAACATCTTGCGGCGAAGAAATCTGCACGTGATACACCGCGCGATTGGCATCGGCCCAAATGCGGAACGTCACACCGTCAGCTTGAATCTCGATCGATCCGGTACCCAGGTTCAGCACCTGCCGAAATTGCCTCCCCGCGCGGAAAGGGGACGGATCCACCGAAATTCGCACGCGTCCCGTTTTGAGGATGTCCCCCGCATAGCTGTAACTGTCGTTCTTGGAAAGCAGCAAATAAAGGTCGCCGCCCTCGATCGCGTACACCCCGGCGGCAATGTCTCCGTTGCCGATCGGCATCACCCCGCTCGGATCTCTTGACGGCGACTCCCAGACGACGTTGTAACGGCCCACGCGAAGTGTGTCCGATTCCGACGCTGGCTCCGCGGCAGCAACCAAATTCAGCGCCGTGAACAGCAGGAACGGCCCGAGCATGAGATTGTGTTTCATTTTGATTTCGCTGTGGATTCAGATCAAAGAGGCCGCGGCCGGGCACGAATTGACGTGCCTTACAAACCCGGCCGAATCGCCAATTCGTCGCGAGCCGATTAATCCGCGTGAAATACTTCTTCCATGCCGGCCCACCACTCATCTGCCCTCCGGTTCTCCAGCGGCTTCTGGCACGGCTTGCATACCGCCCACCAGCGTTGCGTTGTTTCGTCAGCAGCCATCCGAGCCATGTCCGCGGCAAAGTCGGCACCGACGTACTCGAAATAGCTGAAAAGATAAGGATGTCCGTCGTCGAGAGTGCGGAGATAGATGGAATAGTTGCGGATGTTGCAGAGTTCGATCATCCGCAACACATCGGGCCACACCGTCGCGTGAAGCCGCTTGTATTCTTCCAGCTTTTCGGGCCGCAATCCGATGACCATGCCGTAACGTTTCATTCCGGTGCCTCACTAGATAAAGGCCTGTTGGCGGTTGTCGCCGATTCACCGACGTAATTGCCGTAGGTCAGCAGCAGGACGGCGCCGACCAGCACAACCAGGGCGACGCGGATCGTGCGCCGCGTTGCGCTGCGGCATGGACGCCATTCCCGCAGAAGCATGCCAACCACATTGCTGATGAGCACCAGCATGATCATGTGGATGGCCCAACTGGTGAACTTGTACTGCCCCATTCGCACATGCCCGAGATTGTAGAAGAAGAACTGACCGTACCAGAGAACGCCCGTGACTAGCGCCATGGCCCAGTTCACGGGCAGGGATGCCTCGGGCTGGCCCGACGGCAGTTCGATCAGTTCCCCGAGCGATCTGTGGCGGATATGCAGGAAGAGACAATAGACCGAAGTGGTCAGAAACGCGCCGGTGTTTGAAAAAATGTACGTGACGTTCCCTCGCCATACACCCGCGCCGTGCGCTGTGGCGACGTCCGCGATCGGTTCGCCGGCCTCCAGTGCAAATCCGTACACGGCCGACAACACTCCCGCCAACAAAGACAGCAAGAGCCCTTTCGTCAGCGAGAATTGCCCGCGGGTTTCCTGCCTGCTCAGATCGCCTTCTTTCAACCGGCCAGCCCACCCCGCGCCGGCGATGCCCATCGTGCCGACGACGATGCCCAGAATGATCCACTCAGCGCCCGGTTTTTGCAGCGTGGCAAACAGCGTCCCTTTGACCAGCGGCGGAATCAGTGTGCCGAGAACGCTGGAAAGCCCCACCGCGATCGCATACGTGAGCGAGAAGCCGATGTAGCGTATCGAGATGCCGAACGCCGTGCCGCCGATGCCGTAGGCTGCGCCGAGCAGGAACGACAGGAGCATGGCGCCGCGAGGCGCCTCGCGCAGCACTGTCCGCAATTCGGGAATGGTCAGCACCGCGCCCAGGATCGGCAGGAGGAACCAGCAAAAGGAAGCCTGCGTCAGCCAGTAGCTTTGCCAGGACCATCCGCGGACTCGCTTCTCGGGCGTGTAGCAGGTCGCGGCAAAAGTCGCCCCTACGGCGTGCAAAGCAACGCCGAGAAACGGATTCGCTGATATCGAGTCCATGCCTACACTGCCTCCTCAAAATCGCCGAGGCTCAACGGATATCGACCGTACTGCCGGACAAGTTGCACGATGTAATCGTAGGTCTGTCCCGAAACGGAACTGGATACGGAATGGTCCGACTGGAAGATGAGCCCTCCGCCGCGGGCGGCGTTCAGTTTCCGCATGACATCGCGGCGGATTTCGTCGCGATCGCCCCGTTCCCAGACCTGAATATCGCCGTTGCCGCAGAAGCCCATCCGATGGCCATAACGGCGGCGCAGATCCAACGCGTCCATCCCCGCCTTGACCTCCAGGGGATTGAAGGCATCGATGCCCACTTCGATATAGTCCTCAAAGATCGCCTGCACATTGCCGCAACCGTGGTAGATCACGGGCAGCCCCTTGCCGTGTGCGTACTCGATGATCGCCCGGACCCACGGTTTGTAGTATTCGCGCCAGTAGTCCGGCCGCATGAACGTGCCCTTCTTGTATGCGACGTCGCCCCAGATCACGAACCCGTCAAGCCAGGCTTCTGCCGCATCGATCGCTGCCCTGGCACAGTCGAGATAGAACTGGCCCACGCGATTGACCACGGCGCCGAATCGCTCGGGCTCCATGGCCATCCAGAGCATGTGATTCTGGGGGCCGATCAATCGCGTCATGCACTCCGCACATTCAATCATGCTCCCGTAAACCGGAAAGTCGGCCCACAGCGACTTGACCGAGTCGATCCAGGGTGGCGAGTTGCGTTCAAAACCATCCCCGACGCCGGCAATCTGATTGTCGCCCGCTGAATAGAAGCGGCGGCGATCATCGGGCGGGTCGAATCGAGCGGCCTCGAGCTTCTCGAGAGTGTCGGTCTCCCACCCGATGAACTCGGGCATCGGACAATCGAACACCTTGCGCATCACGGCGCCGAAACCGGTTTTGACGACGACTTCCTCCGGCGTCTCGCGGACCGTCTCGAACGGACGAATCCACGGGTCCATATTCGGCACGGTCACAATCCAATCGAGGTCGTAGTGATAATAGGGACTGGCATCATCGGGCAGACCCAATTCCTGGCGCCAGCGACGAATGAAACCGCCCCAGAAGAAATCGCTGATCGGCACCCGGTCTGGTTCCTCGTGCCGGAGCGCCCGGTTCATACGCTCGAGTTTCCGGAGCGTATTCTCCTTGCGATGTTGTGGAGCAACTGCCTTGCCTACCGTGTCGAACATACCCATGGAGACCTCCTCGATACTGAACACGTCTCTCGCGAAGATCTATTTCGCTGACTGTTTCCCGGCCTTGCGTTTCTGCTTCCGCTGCGCATCCTGCCTGCTCTGCTGGTCGATGTACGACTTGAATTCCCAGCGATCCTTCCAAACTGCCAGGTAGGGCGCGTACTGTGGCGCATCGTACCAGAAGATCGACTCCGGATCGGGAGGCGATACCTTCCCCTCCGCATAGTCGCGTCCCCGGAAGCTCGTATCCACCGCCGAGTTCCAGGCGAGCAGATCTCGCTTCATGCGTGCGAAGACTTCCGGCTGCGCGCCGCTCAGTTCCCGCTCCTCGTGTGGATCGCCCATCAAGTCGTAGAGTTCAAAGTCATCCTTGCGGCGATCGTTGCTCAGCAACTTGTACCGATTGTCGATCAGCGCGAGCTTCTGTTGGAACCGAAAAGGAACCGGACGACTGCGCTCGCCAACCTCGCCGGCAAACAGTGACTTGAGGCTGATGCCGTCCAGCGGTTTCACAAACACATCGTCATTCATTCCCAGTATGTCGGCGACCGTGGGAAACAGATCCATCGTGCACGCCGGATAGTCTGTGATGCGAGGCTTGATTACGGCCGGCCACTCGATGATGCCCGGGACGCGCAAACCTCCTTCGTAAACCGAACCTTTATTGCCGCGCAAACCGCCGACCGTATCAGGCTTGATCTCGGGCAGGCCTCCGTTGTCGCTGCAGAAGACGAGCAGCGTGTTGTCGGCGAGTTGAAATTCACGCAACTTGGACCGCAGCGTTCCGACGGCCCGGTCCATCGCGACGAGTTCTCCGTAGTGATTCGCCGACGGACCGCTCAATTCGACGAAAGTCCTCCTGTCATCAACCAGCGACTTGAACGGACTGTGCGGAGTGCCGAACCAGACGAGGGCGAACATGGGCTTGCCCGTCCCGCGATGTTTGTCGAGAAACTTCACGGCTTCGGCGACAGCAATTTCCGATGAATCGCCTTTAAACTCCTCGATCTTTCCCGCGCGGCTCATCAGCGGATCGACGTCAAAGAAATTCGTTACCGAAACCCACTCGTCAAATCCAAACGCCCCGGGACTGCGCGGATCGTCGCCGAGGACGGGTGCCCCCGGTCCCTTGAAGCCGTCGAGATGCCACTTGCCGAAGTGCCCCGTCACATAACCCGCGGCCTTCAATGCCTGGGCAATTGTCTTTTCCTGCAGACGCAGCGCGTAACCATGGGTTAGCACACCGGCGCGATCGGGCGAACGACCGGTAAGCACGCTGGCCCGCGTAGGCGAGCAAACCGGTCCGCCGGCATAGAATCGCTCGAACCGCAAGCCGCTCGCCGCCATGGCATCGAGGTTCGGCGTTTTGAGCACCGGATGATTGCGATACCCGGTCTCCCCCCAACCCATGTCGTCCGCCATGACGAAGACGATATTCGGTCGATCGGCCGCAACGGAACTCGCAGCAGGCATCAGAACCAGCAACCACGCGATCATCGCTCCAACGCAATACTCCGACAACCCGAGCACCACCATCGATCGCTTGCGGTATCCGCTAGTGGCCACATTCGTCATGGCTGCTTTGCCTTTTTCGCTTTGGCCTTCGCCTTGGTGCCATCGGGTGCCTGCCCGTCGATCGTCTGCTTCGCGAGTTCGCTGAACTGATCGGCTTGCGTCTGCCAGATCTGTGCGAGTTCTTTGGCCTTGTCAGGCATCTTGTCGGCAAGGTTGTGCTGCTCAGCGCGGTCGGTGCGTAAATCGTAGAGTTCCCAGGGATCATCCTTGGCGGCCACGAGTTTCCAGTTGCCGACGCGCACTGCACGGTTTCCTTCGTGCAACCACCAGAGACTCTCGCGAGGAATCTCAACATCGTTGGCGAGTGCGGGAACGAGACTCCTGCCCGGAGCGGGAGGAACCGGATCTCCGTCGCATTGCGCCGGTCGAGCAACGCCGGCCAACTCGAGCACCGTCGGCACGATGTCGATAACATGCCCCGGTGTGTGGCGAAGTTCTCCTCGCGCCGCGATGCCCTGAGGCCAATGCACAATGAGCGGCGTGCTGATGCCGCCCTCGTGGACCCATGTCTTATGGCGGCGGAATGGCGTATTGGATGCGTTGGAAAAACCCGGCCCCAGACACAAGTACGTTGCTGCGCTGCCCGGCGCCGCGGTGGGATCGTGTCCGCCGTGACGCACCATGATCTCGGCGCTGGCGCCGTTGTCTGATGCGAAGAAGATCAGCGTGTTCTCGTAGGCCCCCATCGCCTTCAGTTGCTCGACAATGCGGCCGATTTCCCGGTCCATGCGATCCACCATCGCCGCGTGAATCGCCATTTTTGTGGCCTGGAAGCGGCGTTGCTCGTCCGTCAAATCGCTCCACGGCAGCGGAAGATTGACTTCGCCCGGCCCCAGTTTTTCCATCGCATCGGGGAAATGGTAAGGCGGACCGACGTTCCGCTCGACTTCGGAAAGCTCCGTCTCCACGAGATGCATTTCTTTCTGCCGGGCATATCGCGCCGCGCGAGTAGCCTCCCAACCCGCCAGGTACTTGTCGCGATACTTGGCGATGTCTTCGGGCAGCGCGTGCAGCGGAAAGTGCGGCGCGATAAAGGCCACGTAACTGAAGAACGGTTTGTCGCTGCAGTGGGCCGCATGGTCCTTCAGACATTTCACCGCGTGGTCGGCGGTGGCGATGGTGGTGTAATAGCCCGACTCGTCCGCGGCGGGCGCGAGAGGCTCGTCATCCAGGTAATTGCCTTTCCCGGTGAAATAGTTTCCGTCGTTCCGGACGCAGAGGGACTTCAAGAAGCCGCCCGCGAGCACCGGCCCATCGACGTGCCACTTGCCGCTGTGATAACTGCGATATCCGGCCGGTTTGAGAAGTTCGGGCAATAGCTTCGCCCAGGCCTGGCGCACTCCATTTCCTCCGCCGCCCAGACCGGGCAGTGCGTCACGGTGAATCTGCTGTGCATAGTAGCCGGTGAGCAATGCGCCCCGCGTCGGCCAGCAGCGAGCCGTGTTGTAGAACTGCGTGAAGCGAAGGCCACCGCGTGCCAGCGCATCGAGATTGGGCGTCTCGATATCCCCTCCGTAGCATCCGACATCGGAATACCCCATGTCGTCAGCCAGGATAATAACGACGTTGGGCGGCGCCGCGCCGGCCGTGCAGCAGAACAAAAGTGAGGTCGCGACAATTAAGATGTACTTCATCGTTAAAGACCCGCATAAGTGGTTTGAAACCGGTGTCCGCCTCCGAAACGCGTCACTTCCCAGGTCAGTTTGTCCCTTTGGCTCTTCCGGCGGAGGCGCCCGGCCTGGCGGCGAATCGGCCATCAGTCTTGGCTGCATCGTATTCCCGATTGGGCACCGCGAACCTGGCATTAACCTGCTTCTGCCAGGCGTGCAACTCGGCTCGAAGCGCCTCTGCGCGAGCCGGCTCGGATTGCGACAGGTCTTTATGCTCGCCCAGATCCGAAGCCAGATTGAACAACTCGCACCGATTCTCTTCGGACCATTCAATCAGCTTCCAGTCGCCGCGTCGAATGGCCGCTCCGGGAGCACCGCCCTGATTACCGTAATGCGGATAATGCCAGAACAACGCCCGCTCCTTCAGCGATTCACCCTTCAGCAGAGGCACGAGGCTGAGTCCGTCGAGCGTCTGGCCCGTCTGCGGTTTCGCCCCCACCGCATCCAACAGCGTCGGAAACAGGTCGGGACTGCTGATCGGCGCAGTGATCGTACGTCCCGGACCGACAACTCCGGGCCACCGCACCAGGAACGGCTCGCGGATTCCGCCTTCGTAGAGCCAACCCTTACCCGCACGCAGCGGCAGGTTCGAAGTCGGCCATCCTTCGCTCGTCGAAAGCCCTCCGTTGTCGCTCGTGAATACTACAAGAGTGTTGCGGGCCAAATCGAGCGAATCGAGTTTCGCGAGAACCTTCCCCACCGCCAGGTCCATCGCTTCGACCATACCCGCATAGACCGCGTGTTCCTGAACGAGGCGCACGTCGCGAGGCTCCTCGCGCCCCCATTTTGCCTCGAGCCCGAGACGGCGGCGTTTCTCTTCGTACTTGATCCTCAGATCTTCCCGCGCCATCAGGGGCGTGTGGACGGAATAGAAGGCGAAGTACGCGAAGAACGGCTGGTCCTTGTGGGCTTCGATGAACTTCGCCGTTTCGGTCGCCAGACGATCGGGCAGGTGCTCGCCCGGAGGCCCATCCGGCAAACGCGGGTTCCCGTACGGCGAAAAGTACTTGTTGCCTCCGTAAGGCCCGCCGCGGTCGATGCCCCCCATGTTGACGTCGAACCCCTGGTTCTCCGGCCACCAGCCTTCAGGCCCGAGGTGCCACTTCCCCGCGAAAAACGTGGCGTATCCGGCCGACTTCATGGCCTTAGCCAAAGTCGGCGTGTCCAGCGCAAGACGATCGGAATACGGAGCTGGCAGGAGTTTGGTGTTGCGTTTCCATGCGTCGGGAGTGAAGGGTGCGCCGATGTAGTCGGTAATGCCCGTGCGCTGTGGCCACAATCCCGTCATCAGGCTGGCCCGCGTCGGCGAACATACGGGACACGCGGCGTAAGCGTCCGTAAAGCGGGCCCCTTCGCGAGCCAGTCGGTCGACGTGCGGAGTCTCGTAAAACGTGCTTCCGTAACAGCCGAGATCCCGCTGGCCAAGATCATCCGCCAGGAATACCAGAATGTTCGGTTTCGCATCCGCTCCGCGGCCGGTTCCAGCGCACATGAAAACGGCCGCCATCGCAACGACCGTTGCTGCAAGTAGCGATTTGCGGCTCAGCATGGCTCCTCCATTCCGAACGACATCAGCCATCCCGGGTCCGGACAGCAATCTGCCGCACCCTCGATCGGCCAGACCATCCGAGTTCCAATGTCCCTTCAGAATACGCAGACGGCTGTACCGTAACAGCAAAGCGCTGGCGAGGCAACAAACGGACTGCCGTGCCGGCGTCCCCTGTTTTGTGGCAATGCCGAAGCCCGATCGAGCAAGGGGATGCTGCTTGTTGTTTCCTCGTAGTTCATAATGCGGCGAAGTAATGGTCGCCCGGCATCAAGTGGACTGAAGCCGTTGCGGCAGCAGTTGTGCTTCCGCCGGCGGCCGGCCAGTCCCCGATCGATCAAGGACATCCATGATGAAATCTGTCCATGTCGCAGATTGGCTGTATCTTCGGCGCAGGCTGCCCGGCTTCCGTCCATCGTCGCTCGCATACGCTGCGATGCTGACGCTCGCGTTGTGCTGTACGAGCAGGCAACCGGCCGACGCCGCCGATCGACCGCCAAATATCGTCGTTTTCCTCATAGACGACATGGGTGTCATGGACACATCGGTACCATTCTTGACCGACGCATCCGGACAACCGAAGCGATATCCGCTGAACGACTATTACCGCACGCCGAACATGGAGCGATTGGCGGCACAGGGGATTCGGTTCAACAACTTCTGCGCCATGAGCGTCTGTTCGCCCACCCGAATATCGATCATGACCGGCCAGAACGCGGCTCGACACCGCACGACCAACTGGATTAATCCCGACTCGAACAACGCGGGCCCGAACGGGCCGCCCGACTGGAACTGGAAGGGCCTGAAGAAAGGCGACGTGACGCTCGTTTCGCTGCTGCGCGCAGCTGGCTATCGAACGATTCACATTGGAAAGGGTCATTTCGGCCCCCGCGACTCGGAAGGGGCGGAACCGCTGAATCTGGGCTTCGACATCAACGTCGCCGGAGCTTCGATCGGTGCCCCCGGCAGCTATTACGGAAAGGACAACTACGGCAACGGCACGCCGCGATCCGGGAACGCCGTGCCTGGTCTCGAAAAATACCACGGCACAGATACGTTTCTTACCGAGGCGTTGACGATCGAGGCCAAGTCGCATTTAACGGACGCCGCCAAGGCGGACAAACCGTTCTTCCTGTACATGGCAAACTACGCCGTCCACGCGCCATTCAACAGCGACCCGCGTTTTGCCGCGCATTATCGGGACTCGGGCAAGTCGGCGCAGGCCCAGGCATTCGCGACTCTGATTGAAGGAATGGACAAATCGCTGGGCGATATTCTCGACCATCTCGAATCACTCGGCGTCGCCGAGAACACGCTGGTCTTCTTCCTCGGCGATAACGGCTCCGACGCACCGTTGGGCAATGAACATGCGGTCGCATGCGCCGCTCCGCTGCGAGGCAAGAAAGGCGCGCATTATGAGGGCGGCATGCGGGTTCCCTTCATTGCCGCCTGGGCGAAACCCGATGTGCACCAACCGCAGCAGCAGCGTCTGCCGATTCCGGCCGGCGTAATCCAGCCGCAGATCGCATCGGTGTGTGATCTTTTCCCGACAATTCTCGGCTTCGCCGGGATCGATTTGCCGCGCGATCACGTCGTCGACGGCGCGCGGCTGAACACGCTGCTCACGGGCCGGCCGGATCGAGAACGATCCGAGACGTTTCTGATGCACTATCCGCACTCGCCGCATCGCAGCAACTATTGGACCAGCTATCGCGAAGGCCCCTGGAAAGTGATTTATCATTACTTTCCTTCGGCCGCGTCGGGCAATTCGCATTACCAGCTGTTTCAACTGGTTGACGACCCGTTTGAGCAACAGGATCTGGCAGCGTCCCGGCCCGAGGAGTTGCTGCGTATGATGCGTGGACTGATCGCGGCACTGGAAAGAACCAATGCGGTCTATCCGAAAAGCAACGACGGTGGAGGCGCCGTGAAACCCGCGCTCCCATGACCCCGCAATCCTGAGTCGCAAGAGTGAACCGAGCTTCCATGTCCACAGAAACTGTCGCACTGCCTGCCATACCGTCTCGATTCCATCGCTGGCTCAACGTTGTGCTGTTTGCCGTGGCCATGGCCTGGATGGAGTCGGCCGTTGTGTTGTACCTGCGGACTCTCAGCGCCGAGTTCGACCCTTACGCGCCGTTTCATGTGCCGCTGAGCGCGGGCATCCTCCGCGCCGAGATGATTCGTGAAGCGGCAACGCTCGTGATGCTCGCCCTCGTCGGCTGGTTTGCCGGTCACAGCCGACAAAGCCGACTTGCGCTGTTCATCGTGGCTTTTGGAACATGGGATATCTTCTACTATGTATTTCTCGTGCCGCTGACGGGTTGGCCTCGTTCGCTTCTCGATTGGGACATCCTGTTCCTGCTGCCGCTGCCCTGGTGGGGCCCGGTGCTGAGTCCCGCACTGATCGCCCTGCTTATGATTGCCGGCGGAACGCTCGTCGCGTTGCGCGACACGCCGGAGCGGTCCGTGCAGCCGAGTCGCCGTTCGATGCTTGTTGCCGCAGTTGGTTGCGTTGTTGCGTTGTACGTGTTCATGGAAGATTCTCTGCGGTTGCTTCCGGGCAGCTCATCAGACCTGATTGACCTGCGCCCTCAGCGTTTTGACTGGCCGCTGTTCCTGCCCGCGTTGGCATTGATGTCCGTGCCGGTGTTCGAACTTGCCTGGCGGGCGACACCTTGGACTCGCGCTACCGGAGATTCCGCCGCGATCAAGCTCTGAATCTCGAGGACATTCAGACCCGTTGCTCAGCCCGCGAACGGGCCGATACAAAGCAAACTGAGACACCATCAAGAACCGAAGACTGACGGAGGAAATCGCCATGACCACGCAAGAGAACCTTCAAGCCGCTTTCGCCGGCGAGAGCCAGGCCAACCGCCGATATCTCGCGTTCGCCTTAAAAGCCGACGCCGAGGGTCTTCCGCAGATCGCCAGACTATTCCGGGCCGCAGCCGCTGCGGAAACGGTTCACGCCCACGCCCACCTGCGGGCGATGAACGGCATCGGTGCAACGATGCAGAACCTCCAGATCGCAATTGACGGAGAAGCCCACGAATTCAGGGAGATGTACCCTGCGTTCATCAAGGAAGCCGAAGCCGAGGGCCACAAAGCCGCTCTGATTTCGTTTCGAAATGCCAACTCCGTCGAGAAGACACACTTCAGCCTCTACAGCGAGGCCCTGGAGACATTGAAGGCCGGAAAAGACCTGGCACCGGAAGCCATTTACGTGTGCGATGTGTGCGGCCATACGCACGTAGGCCAAGCTCCCGACAGATGCCCCGTCTGCGGAGCAGCAAAGAGCCGGTTCATGGATGTCCATTGACGGCCCGCGGTTTGGTGAGCCAATCTACGCGCCGCTGCAGTAAGAGGCAGACCTCGCGCGGCCGCGTGTGGAGTCACCACAGGAGGCCGCACGGGAAGTAATTGAACCTATACCGATTGCGCCGTTCGCGGTCGTGTGGCCTTCTGCCGTGACAGTTTCGCGGGACGGAACTGCGGAACGGCCCTGTTGAATTGGATGCCTGACGCCTCAAGCTGACACTTCGTAGATGCCCGGAAACAGTGCGACAGCGTGTACCACACGCTTGCTACGGTGAACTTGTATTATCGCTCGGGCAGGGCCAGGTTCCTGTTCGGACGTTATCGACACAGAACACGGATCTGATTTATTGCTTGCGCCACCGACGCTGGGTACACTGCACGGCGACCGGACAGGCCCTGCGACAATGCACTCGCTCGCTTCACTTTTCGGCCGGTCATCCTGTCGATCCGTTCTCGTCATTTTCTCACGGCGTCCGCCGCCTCTCGAAGTGAGGACACGATCGTGACAGACACCGCCCCCATCAAGAACTGCGGATGGAGCGTCACGTTCTCTGGGCTCGGCATCAATCTGGCTCTCGGAGTGCTGTACACCTGGAGCCTGTTCAAGACGGCAATCGAAAAGGATTTTGGCTGGCAGGGCTCGCAACTGAACGACCCGTATGCGCTGTGCTGCGTTGTCTTTGCCTTTGCCATGATCTTCGCCGGGCGATGCCAGGATTCGTTCGGTCCGAGAATCACAGCCACGATCGGCGGTCTGCTCGTTGGCGCAGGGCTGGTCTTGATCTCGACGACCAACAACTATGCTGTCTGGTTATTGGGATTCGGCGTGCTTGTCGGAATCGGGATCGGTTTCGGGTATTCGTCGGCCACTCCTCCGGCGTTGAAGTGGTTTCCCCCTGCGAAAACCGGCCTGATTGCCGGGCTTGTGGTTGCCGGCTTCGGGCTGGCGCCCGTGTACCTCGCGCCGACATCGCAATGGCTGCTCGGCCATTTCTCGCTTCAGACGTCGATGCTGATCCTCGGCGTTGCTTTCATGGTCGCCGTGGTTTCGCTGGCCCAGATGCTCGTTAACCCGCCGGCCGGATACCTCGCCTCCGCATCTTCAACGGCCGCCGCCACACCTGCCTTGGTCAACGTGAGGCCGAAGGAGATTTTGCGGCAACGGAACTTCTGGGTGCTCTGGGCAATTTACTTTATCGGAGCCGGCGCCGGGTTGATGGTGATCAGCAGCGTGAGCGGCATGGCGAAAAAGAGCATGGGTAATTCCGCTTTCGTCGCAGTGGCCGTAATGGCCCTTGGGAACGCAGGCGGCCGGATCGCGGCCGGCTTGCTGTCAGACCGGATCGGCCGGCAATGGACGCTGATGCTATTTCTGCTGTTCCAGGCAGCGCTCATGTTTGCCGCGGTTCCGATAACCGCGTCGCAGGAGACAGCCGCGCTGATCATCGTGCTCGTTGCGACTCTGATCGGATTCAATTACGGAGCAAATCTTTCGCTCTTTCCGTCCTACACGAAAGACCTCTGGGGCTTGCAGACGTTCGGCATGAACTACGGCATACTGTTTACCGCGTGGGGCGTCGGGGGGTTCGCCCTCAGTCGCCTCCAGCAGATGCTCACATCGCAGAGCGGAGGAAGCTACCGGTCCTCGTTCATCACGGCCGGAACTCTGTTGATCGTGGGAGCTGCCATGACGCTGGTCGTCCGGAAGCCGCGAGCGGGCGCAACTCCAGGTCCGTAACAGCGAGGTACCGTGGCGCCACGAAATGCAAGATCACTGAAAGAGTGCAATAACGAACTACAACAAGCGGAAGTTCTTCATGAGGACGAGCAAGATGCGTCGGTTGTGCACACCTGCTTCGTTTGCAGTGTGGCCCATGATGATATTGGTGCTTGCGGGCTTCATTAATATTTCGAGCGGTCTTGCCGCCAGTCCTCAGACCGATGCTGCTGCAGCATCCATTTTCCACGCAGTCGATTGCGAGGGAACGTATGATGCCCATCTGCAGGGCATATGCACCAACGAGTTGGATGCGATCTACTGGCCCTTCACAAAAACACTCGTGAAGACCAATACCGACGGAAAAGTCCTGAAGCAGATCCCCGTCGCGGGCCATCACGGCGACCTCTGCTTCCACGACGGCAAGCTTTATGTTGCCGTCAATCTGGCGCAGTTTAACGAACCCGCGGGTAAGGCCGATTCCTGGGTCTACGTCTACGACGCCGGCGATTTGTCGCTGCTGAAGAAATACGAGGTCCCGCAAGTTGTCCACGGCGCCGGCGGGATCGGCATTCGCAACGGCCATTTCTTCCTGGTCGGCGGACTGCCCGTCGGTGTGAACGAGAACTACGTCTACGAGTACGACGAGCAGTTCCGGTTCATCAAACGGCATACCATCGACAGCGGTTACACGCTGATGGGAATCCAGACGGCAACATTTGCGGAAGGATCCTGGTGGTTCGGATGCTACGGACAGCCAAAAGTGATGCTCAGAACCGACGAGTCGTTCAAGCTCCTCGGGAAGTACACGTTCGACTGTTCTCTGGGAATCGTCGGCCTTGGCGGCGGCAGATTTCTCGTTGCGCGCGGCAGTTCACAACAGGGAAAGACCCACAGCGGAAGCGTCGTGGCGGCGCAAGCCGATCCCGAAAACGGGTTGGTGGCGCAGGACGGAATCAAATGATGTGCGGCCGAACCTCCGTGCCTGGGTCGCAGGCGCGAAGCGTTCGACCGCGCAAGCGGTTTCGACATGAGGGCCGCGGAAGTCGCGCGCGTGGCAACTCTGCCTGTCGACCTTGTACACCAGCTATCCGCGGCCACGAATGCTGCTCGCGCGGCCTCTCCCCTCTGGAATTGGTTGCTGCTGCTCGGTGGATGTGCTACAAGGCGGGGAATCTACCGCGTCGATTGCAGCACTTTTCTGTCACTGACTGCAAGGAGTAGGCCATGTCTCATCGAACGGTTCTGGCGTCTGCATTGTTCGTCGGAATGCTGGGTTCGGTCTGTGCGGCGCAAGATATGGTGCCTCAGATGCTCAAGTACTTCCCCGGCAAATGGGAGATTACGTCGGGTGACGGCCAGCCCGCGGGGCAAGCCGATTGGAGTCTCGCCGCGGGAGGGAAGATAATTGCAGGTCCAGGCGTTTCGCAGTCGGGCGCCGAGTCGTTCGCCGTCGCCGGATGGGACGCGAATAAAAAGGAATGGGTTCACACCTGGTACGAGAGCGACGGCACGCACGGCCGAATCTCCGTCACGCAATTCAAGGACAACACCTACGAGGGATCCCTCTACTACGTTGACAAAACAGGCGCGGGAAGAACTTCCAAGTGGCAGAACAAGATCATCGACAAAAACAACTTCGAGGTCACTGAATTCCTGAAGGACCAGCAAATCGTCCTGCGATTTCACCGCAAATAGGGAGGTCGTGATGAAAACGTGGTTGTTCGTGCTCTGCATTGCGGCCTCACCGGCGATGCTTCTGACACCGTCTGTTGCGGAGGAAAAGCCGGAGGCGAAGGCTGCTCAGACGTTCGTCGTCCAACCGATCGGACGCGTCCAGAAACCGGACAACCGCACTCTGATCGTCCTCGACAAGAAATACCAACCCGGTCTCCTCGGACTGGATCAGTGGTCGCACGTCCAAGTCGTCTGGTGGTTCGACAAGAACGACACGCCGGAAAAGCGGGCGATCCTCCAGGTGCATCCCCGAGGCGACCAGGCGAACCCGCTCACCGGCGTCTTTGCCTGCCGGTCGCCGTTTCGCCCTAACTTGATTGCCCTGAGCCTCTGCAAAGTCGTCGCTGTTAATGACAACGTCGTCGAGGTGGATAAGATCGATGCATTTGAGGGCACGCCGGTGCTCGATATTAAACCCTACGCACCAGGTCAGGACTCCGCTGCTGAAGTCCGAGTGCCGGACTGGGCAAAGCCGAAGTAACTGCAGTTTCGCGACGTCGCTCGTTTGAACTCTGCCATCTCTCGGCGTGTTGGATCTTAGCGGTCTTTATCGGAGATCGTCACGTCATCGACGTAGATTGTGGCGGCGTTCGGGCCAAAGCTGTGAGCGCTGATGCCAATTTCCATACTGTCATAGACCGCACTTGCCAGCGGCAGGGTTTGCCCGTGTTCGTCGATGAGCTTCACCCCGTCCTGCCATAGCTCGACTCGCCCGTCGATCGCCTCCGACAGATGCAAACATGCCTTGAAGTTCACCCAGCGGCCCGCTGGAATCGGCACTCGGGTCGCTTTCGGCTGTCGGTACTTGGGCTTATTCGCCCATTTCAACTCGAACATCGCCGCTCCATCCTCGATCATGATTCGCATTCCCGGATGTTCCTTGATCCAGGTGCTTTCCAGATCCATCAGCGTGAATGGCACCTCGCCCTCAGGAATGAAATACCAGCCCGAGAACCAGACATCGTCGCCCTTAACGAAGTAGAGCAACTCTGTGGAGAGCGATGCTTTGGCACAGACCATTTTGGGCGAAGGAGCCACCGAATAGCACTCCAGCGATCGGATGCCGGAGTGAGCCATCTTCAAAGTCGGCTGCACTCGGTTGTCTGCGAAGTCGCACTCGCCCCTGAGAATGCGGCCGCGAAGCTGGTTGTATTCTCGAATCGTCGGCGTCTTCACCGACTGGAGCGTGAAGGTCGTCCAGCCCCGATCGGGTCCGATCAAGTCTGTGATCCGCTCTGCGTTCTCGAACCCCTCCTCAAAGTGCCGCCTCGTCGGATACATCTTGCCCGTGTCCGAATCGACGCGAACGATCAGGCCGTCCTTCTGGGCGTAATTCGTCGTCCGGAAGTTCGTGTCGTATAGTTTCTCGACGAACACCAGTTGGTCCGGTGCGGTTACGCGGTACAAGTCGCCGTTCACCAGTTTGTAGGTCGTTCCCTCGTGTTCTAGGCTCAGTTCGACCTGTGATTTGTCGGGCATCGGAATCGACCGCCCCGGTTGCCAACGACCGGCAAAGAAGACGGCGACCCCGACAATCAGGACAATCGCCATGGCGGTCCATTGCGTTCTGTGGCGCATCGATTCAAATGCTCCCGCTCACCGTACCTGCCAAAGACGCCGAGCGACTGTTGCCCCCCCGGAGGTCTTTTGGAACGCCTTCAAAGCAGATCAGCACACCTTGATCCTTGTGGGCACCCGAACGAATCTGCACATTTCCATCCGGCCATCTTCACAGTGCTCATGATCATCCGACTTGCCAGTCTACTCCTTTGGGGATTTCGCGTTGCCAGCCAAATCCCGCTCGTACAGATTCCACCAGGAAGCTGCGAAGATCCGACCATTGGGGAGACGGACGATTTCGAGAATCACGTTCTCGGGACCAGACAGCCGCTGGACCTTCTTCGAAGGCCAAGTGACCTCTCGAAGTCCCTGATGGCGTCCCCACTTCTCGCCATCGACGCCGATCATCACAACATCCGGTTCCGTCTCGACGACACTCCTGACGGGTCCGTCAAGTGCCATCGACTCCCAACGCTGGCCATCGAACCGTGCCAGCCAAGCCCGGTCACTGCTTCCGCTCAGCACCGCCCAGATCCCCAGTTTCGCGGAGGAAGCAAGATAGTCCACTCGATCGAACTGACAGCCGACTTCGGTGGCACCGAAGTCGCTAAACTCAGTTCCGTCCTGTTTGTTGTTGTCGGGATTGCGGGCGTGGTATCTGCGGGCGTTTGCGTTGAGGCGAACCAATCCATCCCACTGCGTCCCGATCCAGAGATTGCTGCCCTTGTCCTCGACCATACAGGTTGGCCGGCGATGCGGCAGCAGATTTCTGGTGTCCACCCAAGCGGAATTGGCTCCAAAATAATGGGGCATGAAGTGGTGCCAGACGCCGCCGTAGTTGCCCCAACAGAATAAACCGTGTTCGGTCGAAATTGCGAACGGCGAGTAGGCCGTCTCCAGATGTGGAAAATAGATGTCATCCACATAACCCCAACGACGGACCGCGTCTTCACCGGGAATGTAGGCTCCGCTCACAAAACTCGGATGGCCCTCGTAGTAGTCCCGGTAAACACTGACCTTCCATGTCTGTTTGTCCGCTCGATCCAGTCTGCGAATTCCATCACTGGTGCTCAGCCACACTTTGTCCGATCCCTCGAAGGCAATCCCCGTGATCTGAATGCCCTGAAGCGTGCCCTGCAAGGTCCACTGGTTATCCTGACGACTCAGCAACCGACCGTGGCTCGTCCCAACCCACACCGCGTTCTCGCAAGCCGACAAAGAAGTAAGCCGCTCTCGGTAAGCCACGCCACCGTCGATGTTCCCGATGGAATTCCACTGATACCAGCCATCGCCGCTGCCCGCAGATGTCATTTCGACCGCAGCCGCAGTCAACGTCAGCACGTCATCAGCTTCGGATGAATTGGCGAGCGACAGCGTAACGGCCAATGTCCATGCCAGTGATTTCAGGGGCATTTTGCGCCTTCCTTCGGTTCGTATGTGACCCATCCTTGCAGTACTGGATGATGTCCGTGCGGACCGCCCGGACGTCCTTGAACTCCCCCCACAAGATGCCGCCTTCCGTTCGGCGGTTATCGTTGCCCGTTGCTCGTGTTCTGCCATCATCGTGACGGCCCTCTTCCGAACGAAAGCTGACCGATCACCGTTACTCCAAGTCGTCCGAGGGATCAACGATCCTCAGTTCAAACTGAAACCCCTCGTAGGTCTGGACGAGTTCAGCCAACTTGTCGAACGTGAGGAACACACCGTCCACTACGACGCCGCCGTAGGAGATCCGTCCCCGCAGTCGGTCGTGCGTGAGGGTCATCCGTCCGTGTCGATTGACTAGATGACGGATCGATAGCAATTTGGGAATCCGCTTGCGCAGATCGCCAAGCGCATGGAACGCGTCTATCACAGAGAAGGCTCGGAACACGTACCCGTCGTCGCCAGCCGCATCTTCGATGGCAGCGACACCGTATCCACCTCCCGGCACAGGGTACTGTTCCAGGGTGAATGTCCGTATTCGACCGGCGAAATCCACAAATTCCTCCTTCGCCGGGAAGGTGCCTTGCGGACGTGGTCCATTGTCTTCTGACATAGGCCGTTCCCTTCACTTTATTTCTGATGATCCGACCCCGCTGCCGACAAGCTGGCCAAAACGAGGCCCGTGGGGGCCATGTTCAAGCCGGCGATGCAACTGCGGACTTACTACGATATCCGGCGGAAATGCTGGCTCAAGCGCATTGAAGCACCGACCATGCTGACATCGAACCCTTCCGGGGAAAAGCCGGCAGGCAGTCGATGGTGTCGATCACACGGACATCCTTTTCGTTTCGAGAAAGAGCGTCGGCATCATGCCGAGAGGTATTGCGAGTTTGCCCTTCGGTCTTATCGTAGGCGATCAATATTCTCGGCATCTGCCTCCTCACTTGACCTTCAAAAATATATCGCCGTCAGGACTCCCGACGTCATGGGACTGAGCGGTCTTGCCCGTAGCCGCGCTTCGTCGCCTTTCCGAAAACGTCACCGATACCGCTTTGTTGCCCATGGGATTGTAAACCGCAGTGCCGTTCTCGAATTCCCGGCGCACCGTGCCGTTGGGATCTGCAGTCTCTTTGTCAACCGGCTTGCCGAGGCTTTTGCTCCAGAACGGATACCAGTTATGGAGGTGGTCCGGGGTCGGCAGCGGATTGGGATCGGAGAACAGGCAGTAGCCGTCGGAATGGGTGAGGGCAAGCGTTGTGGTGGCCCGCATCAGGTTCAGATCGTCCCTGGACTTGTGATACCACGTCTCCAGGCAGTTGACCCGAGGTTGCCGCAAAGCGACTTCTGCCCAGGCAAGAGTGTTGGCAATTCGTTTCCAGTCCTGAGCCGTCCGGCTGTCGGTGCATTCCATAAAGTAACCGTTGATGTACGGTGCTGTCTGAGGCGTTTGGCGGTCATTGGCGTTGGCGAGGATGATCGCCTTATCGCCAATGGCGTCCCGCACATCTCGGATCAAGACCACCCTGCTGGCGTCGTCGGACCACCAGTCGAGCATCACGCCATCGACGACTCCTGAATCCACGGCCGCTCTAGCCTGCCTCGCCACTTGGCTGCGGAACTCCGGGTTGTGGAAGTCGAGACAGAGAAACCCGCCTTCGTCCCAGCCAGGGACAATCTGCCCTTTGTCGTCTCGCAGCCACCATTTGTGACCCTCGGGCAGGTAACTCCTGTGTGCATCCCGATACCGGATCTCAGCGATGAGGACAACATTGGGATTGAGAGTGAGAAGTTGCTGCCGAAAGGACTTGGCCCTCCCGATGCTTTCCGCTGTAAACCCGTCGGCAAGGCCAGTGGGCCTCCGGTTCCACTTCAGCCCGAAAAACTCCGGCGCATCAAAGACCAGATCGTGGCGGGCAACCGTGTGCAGGG
This sequence comes from uncultured Planctomycetaceae bacterium, assembly GCA_903863885.1. Lineage (GTDB taxonomy): Bacteria > Planctomycetota > Planctomycetia > Pirellulales > Pirellulaceae > CAIPEB01. The sequence goes on from CAIPEB010000726.1 coordinate 26,087, forward strand.
GTGAATCATCATGGACGTTCTGGGCCGGACTCCAAGCCTGGAACACCGAGGGAAACGTCCGGCCCTGAATTCGCTCGATCAAAGGCCGCTCCGGCGGAGTTGTGAGAGTCTGTCCCGGGACTGAGGATGACCCGAAAAACGCCACTGACATTGCCAACGCAACCGGGGCCGACAGCAACATTCCTCTCGGTAGACGCACTTTGGTTCTCTCCAGGTTCAAGGCAAGGATCCGGCGGCGATGGCGGGGCATGAAACGGGGACGAATGTCATAATACCGGTATTGACTGTCATGAGTCGGGGCAAAGCGGACGAACGGGGATTCACGCGTCGGGCCCGCAAACGGACGCCGAATCTACCGACTGTCGCCGGTTAACTTGAGCCCTGCGAGCTTGAACACCCACGCATTTCGGCAAGGAAGTTCCTGTACTGAGATGTCGGGCATCTGGATTGTCAGGCCGGTTTCACCGAGGCTCCACTTCAGCGGATGGGAATGCCCCAGCAACTCCACCTTGGTCTGTGAGGTCGCCACTGGCCTTTCAAGGGTCAGCGATTTGCCCGGCCAAGCCAGGCAGATCGCGTAAACGGATTCGCCCTTGCTGGTGTAGTAGACCATCGGCCTCTGCCTTGTTTCCGTCCACTTCCAAGACGAGTCTAGTCGAGGATTGACCGATTCGACCATCGGGCCTTCATGAGCCGTGGTCCACCGTCTGGTTCCGTAGATGGCCTCGCCGTTGACCTTCAGCCAGTCGCCCATCTGCACCAACCGCTCCTGCTGAAGCATCGGGATCGTACCGTCCGCACAAGGAGAGATATCGAGGTGCAGGTTGCCACCGAGAGCCACGGTCTCGACGAGCAGGTGAATCAGATCACGCTCGCTGAGGTAGTCGGCCAACTGCTCGAGCCGATTGTACGACCAATTCCCCCGACTGATCGGCCGGTCTTCGCACCATTTATGTTCCGTTCCGCTTTCTCGAACTCCCGCTTCGGAGCAGTACACGCCGCCATGCTTTCCCCGTGAACCTCTGCCGAAGCGATCGTTCACTATCACGTCATTCTTGCAGGGCGAATCGTTGAAGAGCCATGCCAGAAAACCCTGCATCTCGAAGCTGTCCAGCGGGAATTCCCATTCACCGTCAAAGTAAATGATGGACGGCGTGTACTGCCTGACCGCCTCCCGCAACTGCGGCTGCATGTGGTCCTGGACAAACGGTTTCAGGTCGCCGCCTTGCTTGGCTTTCAGGTAAAGCGGGTGGTTGAATTCGCCCAGCGAGTAGTAGAAGCCCGCACGCAACCCGGCTTCTCGCATCGCCTTGGTAAAATCGCCCAGCAGATCCCGTTTCGGCCCCACATCCACGCTGTTCCAGCCAGGTTGCCGGGGACTCGGCCAAAGGCAATAGCCGTCGTGGAAATTTGACGTCAGAAATGCGTAGCGTGCGCCGGAACGCCGGATAAGTTCGGCCCACTGCTGCGGCTCGAATGCCTCGGCCTTGAACAGCGGTGCGAGGGCTTTGAACGGAACATCGCCGTAGGTCCTGCGGTGGAACGACTCCAGTTTGGCCTGCTCAGGCGGAGAGAGCGGGTAGAGACGGTCGATGTACATCCCGTACCAGCACGAGTGACCACCGAAGCCGTAGGGCTTGTCCGGGTAGACCCAGGCGATGGCCGGGACCGAGAACACGCTCCAGTGGATGAAAATGCCGATCTTGTCTTCGTCGAACCAACCGGGATTCGGCCGTTGATCGAGCGACTCCCAATTCGGCTCGTAGACTTTCTCAGCAGTTTGTGGTTGAGCCGTGTTTGCCAGGGCAGTCAGCGCGAATGTCAATGCCAGGAACGGACCTTTCAACATGATCTGTCGCTCCTCAGTCGAGTGCACGCAGGAGTTCCGACTCTGGATCACGAGTCCATCTCCAGAACCACGTCAGGACAGCCTCGACGCGAGACTTGGCCATCCAGACGCTGACGATTGCTGCGAAACCAATCGTCAAACCCGGGAAAGCAAACAAGAGGGGACGAAGTCCGAGGGAACGTCGAACGATTGCCATTGCATCGATCCTCGCTTGCGGCACGCGGGTTGGCACAGGGGTCGTGGGCGTGCCTTCGTCGCCGAATCACGACCGGCCGGGTATCAGCAACCGCTCATTGGCGCCGTTTGATCGGGTGTTCAAACACCGCACCACCATTTCCGGCGGGCCTTGTCCAGCAATTCGAACACCTTTCCATCGTCGCCTTCGGTCGTCCGTCCCGATAGATTCCTGATCCAATGCTCGGGAATCGCTTTCCTGCCATGCAAAGCGCCGACTGCCGCTCCCGCGATCGCAGCAATCGTGTCGTTGTCCTTCGTATCGTTGACCGCGCGAACAAGTGCTTCTTCAAGATCGTCGCCGTGCTTCATCAGAATGTAGATCACACTGGGAACAGTCTCCAGCAGAAACGCTCCCGAATACCAGTGGCTGCACGCATCCAGCGTGGACATCCCCCTTCGATACGCTTCATTTACTCGTTCTTCGACAAACCGCCAGATCGGTCCCTCGTAGTCGGGGAAATCGCTGCATCGCGGGCGATATCTTGTCTCACCCTCCAAATCCCGGGCAACCTGAACGTAACTGGTCAGCCACCACTGCGGATCTGGCGGAGTTTCCATCCCCAGCAATTGCCAGAGCATGTTAACGAAGGCAATACAGGCGGCGGTTGAGCCTGCATCGTTGTGCGTCGTCATTGCCGCAAGCGCCGCATCCACCCACAAATCGGTCGTCGGTTTCTTCAAATGGGGAATCAGAATAGGGGCGATACGCATCAAAGCGCCGTTTCCCGCGGAGTTGGGGCCACACTCGTACCAAGGCTTGCCCGATCGCCGGTTGGCGATAAATCCCCGAACTGTGCTGCCAATCCCCACGATCCTCCGACGGCAGAAGCAATCAGCCACGTGGTCCGGCACGAAGCATCCGTCATCGAGCATCTGTTCCAACGCCCAGTAGGCCAATTGAGTGTCGTCGGAGGGGAATCCGATGGGCACATCAGGAATGTAGTTCCGGATTACGCCGAAGGCGTCCCGGCGGTCGCCGGGCACCAAGCCTTCGGTCGTGACGCCGAGCGAATCACCTATCGCCAGCGCCAACATCATGCCCTCGACCTTGTCAAAGTCGAATTGTTCGGGCAAAGCAGCTGGCGGTTCATCAAAAGTCGATCCTCGGCACAGGTCAATCGCCTCGTTCAGAAACAGGTCGTCAAGTATTTCACGGTTGTTGCGCATCGTTTGGCTTCCGCTCGTATCTCAGCTCCGAGCCACTGTGCGGACTTCATTCGAGGAATGCCTGCCAGAACATCGCGGGCTTCATTTCCGCCGCTGCTTCCAAAGCAATAGTCCAACCAACTTGGACAGTTCGAAACGCATTCCGAGCAACTCGTCGCGACAGTTTGATCCTCCCGGCGTTTTCGACTGCATTCGGCAAATCATCGTGCATTTCGTGCTCTCGTGGCTCTCCCCACCGCCTCTTCCACGTCGCGGGCAATTGCACCGAGAGGTTTCAGAGTGCTTCGCAAGCGGCTCAGCGGTCATCGCCTTGCCACAACAGTTTCCGAAACTGCGGCTGACCGCCCACCCAACTCTTGCTGCCGAGCAATTTCCCGTCCTTCTCGTAATACGCCCGCAAGCTGAGGACATCGACGTTCTTCCATGAGGCCAGGGCCTCGCCGTCGCTGGTCTTGAAATCCCTCGGCTCCAGCGAAATGGCTTGAGTCTCCCTGCCACCATTGACCTTTACGACGGCCGCAAACTCCTGCGTCTTGCCACGGTATGACCGGAAGAAGTTCTCCGTGAGCACGATCACAAGTTCATTCGGTTTCTCGGCGTCCATGTTGAGAGTGAGCCGCTGGCCCGGCTGCCCCTGCCATTTGGGATCCGCGATTTTTCGGGTCGAGAATTCCCAATGGTGCGGATTGCCCGCCTCCAGCAGATACCAGTCCTGCCAGCCGTTTGAGAAATCGTCAATCAGCGAGTCGGGCATATCGGTTGCCTGCACTCCATTGTGCTGAATGTCTTTCGCGACAGCCGTGTGCAGCAAGGAACTGATGACAAATCGTTCCGTCGGTCGGGCATTGGGTTCCGACTCGGACTTCTTCAACGGATATGTGAGATTGGCGAAGGCAAAGAGAGGCTGATCGACGCTCATGATCGGCAGTTTGGCGGTCCACGTTTCGCCGTCTCGCTTCGGTGCCGCAGACCGCCAGAATCTCGCTCGAGGATCGGGATCGATCGAATAGTAGATGTGAACCTCGGCCACTGCCTGCGACGGATCGGGGGTGACCTGCAATTCGGGAATATGGTCGTCGGTGGCAAGGACCAGCTTCGAGTCCGGGGTCTTCGGAAACGTAAAGCTCGTTTTGAGGCACTGGTCGAACCAGAGAGGTCTCGTCACGGCGAACTCAGGTGTGAACCGATGGTTCATGTGCGGTGTGAACGAGTACCGGATGCTGCAACGCGAGATCAGTTCGCCGGTGCGATAGGTGTCGTCCATGATCCCGTGGAAGTCATTCGTCGCACCCAGCCACAGCAGCGGGGCTTTGATGTTCGAAGCGTAGGACTCGAACCCCATCGTCGCATTGAAGAGCTTCACATCACCCTTCGGCGTTTCCATTTTCACCTGCGGCAAGAGCGGCCAAGACTCCGTGCGGAAACCTGATCCACCCACGGAAGGCGCAGCGGCTTTTACGCGGTCGTCCGTCCCGGCAACATAGACCGTCAGACTTCCGCCCATCGAGTGGCCGTAAACTCCCAGCCGGCCGGCGTCGACTTCCGGCTGCTGTTCCAGAAACGTCAGGCCACGGCGGGCGCCCAGCGTCAGCAAGTACCAGTTGTTGTTCCGGGGCGATTCGATCGGATCGAGATATTTGTCGCCGGGCATGAGATTGAAATAGCCCGGCACGTTCTTCTGCGTTGGATCGACTGCCCCCCAATCCGTGTTAGGGTCGCCATCCTTCGCGTTCTCCATTTCGCGACCGCCCCAATTGATCGACAGGCAGGCGTAGCCACGCCTGGCATAGAAGTCAACTTCGGCCAGAAACGCGCGCTGGCCTCCACCGTGGAGATGCAGCAGGCCGGGCAGTTCTTTCGCTCCCTTGGAGAAGGCATAGAACGCCGCCATGCGAGCCGGCTTGCCTTTGAACGTTGCGATGTGAAAGGTGACGGACCGATATACGATGCCATCCTTTTCCCACTCCCTCACGACCTTGGCGTCGAGCGGATCTTTCCCGGGATCGAAGTCAGCGAACAGTTCCTTAACCGTGGCTGGAGCCACTGGTGCATCGGCGGCGAGCGCCGCGAACGGGACCAGAGCGGCGAATAGGGAAGCGACACGGAAACACTTCATGTTGTTGCCCCTCGAAAACGACAACCTTCACCGTATATATGACCGTGTCAGCCCTCACCTCGATATGTGCGTCTTCGGCAAGCATGACTGCACCGAATCCGCGACCTGTTTGGCTTGGATTTCCCGCCCCTTCTCGTTGAAGTGAACGCCATCGGCGGAGAAGTACTCCTGATGCTGTTCCACAAGACCGTACAAATCGTCCAGCAGCACGTTTTCAAACACCTTCGCGGCGATGCCGTTACGTGCCTTGACACGCTCTGTCAACTCAGCGATCTGCCCCAAGTTGCCCGGGTCCCGCATCGGAGTCGTCGTCGCCCAGATCAGCCTTGCGTCAACGGCGTTCTTGTCCAAAGTGTTCAGCAAGGCGGAAAGACCTGCTTTGTACTGTTCCTCGGTGTAGCCAAACCCGTGAAGCCCGTTGTTGATGTGAATGACAGCGAACCGGTACTGTTTCAGGAGCAGTTGTACCTCGTCGAGAAACGATGGATCGGCGACACACTTCGAGGTAGTCAGACGGGCGCAGTGGGCCTTGCCCGCCAACTGCTTCTCAACTCCGTCGAAATACCCCCTGGTGATCGAATCGCCGATGAACAACACGCGTGGCTGATCGTTCTTGTCGGCGTCGGTTACCCAGATGTCGGCCCATTCAATTCGCTCTCGCACCGGCTCCTCGGCGCGCACAATCGCAGGTAAGACCACAAGTAGAATCAGGGTGGCAAAAAGCGACATTGCGTGAGTCCTTTGCGAAAGATGCCGCAGTCGGCAAGAACCGGGTGAATTGCACGTGTCAGTTTAGCCATCTCCCATCCAACCTTCGACCATGCATCACCGCGGTCTCAGACCTCCGGTTACCAACGGTCATTTCGGCAGGGAGGGCAGTTCGGTGAAGAGAAAGAGTCGCAGCACTGGATATCCGCAAAAACCGAATGCGAACAAGGAAACCGCCTGGGAAAATTTCGGCCTAAGCCGGGAGACCGTGCGATTCGCGCATAGGATTCTGACGGATCGCTGAGCCGCCTCGACGCGTCTCAAACCGGCTTGACGAATCGGCACATCGACAAGACATCGACATACTGACCTGGGCCTCGCTTGACGTCTTTGCTGCCGAGGCCCTGCTCGACGAAACCGAACTTCTTGTAGAGCCGGATGGCATTCTCATTGGTCGCGAATACTTCCAGGCAGATCTTCTCAATGACCGGGTTGGCCTCGGCCCAATTCAGCAAAGTGCGGAGTAATGCCGTTCCGATGCCCCGGCCACGCCACTCCTTGCGAACGCCGATCCCAAAGCTGCCCCGGTGGGCGATTCGGCGGAGCCGGCCATTCTCAAAACTGAGAGAGCCAATGATTGTTCCCGACGCTTCGGCCAGCAGCAGGAGTTTGCCCGGATTGTCGAGGTGATCCTGAATCCAATTCCGCTCACCGTCTTCGTTTGGAAACTCGTCGGGTTCAATTACGTAAAAGTCGGTTTCCGCTGTGATATCCGTAACGTAGGCCAGCATGGCTGCAGCGTCCTCAACTCGAGGAGTGCGAAGCACGATCTCCAGCCCGGTGCGGTCAGCAAAGGATGTCGTTTGGATTGCAGCCATGGGAATCAGTTACAGATTGGTCGCTGAAAATGAAAGAGGATGGTTAGCTGCCGCTATAGCAATTCAAGGCAGCCCGTAACCGCATCGATCTTGTCAGCGTCGTCGGGGCCGATGGAAAGACATGTCCGCGTCGGAACGCCGTGAAACTCCGTTTTGCCGCTGTCGGTGATGAGGTGAACCTCCAGCCCGGCGTCCAATGCCTTATCGTGGATCTCCATCAACTCCGGTTCGCTGTTGACACGGCAGCAGACCTTGGCGAACGAGCCAGTGAGCCATTTATGCTGGGCGTCCGTGAAGTCGTCAAGTGACACAGGGTCCTGCGCCTGCAAACGGCGGCAGATGAATGACATTGCGGCGTGGGCCCCCTGGGCGATCTGCTTTCCGCGACGCATCTTCAGGTCGTGGCGCAGAACGACCACTTGTTTGATCCTCGTTGGTTCCGACGGCGTTGCCCCGGTGTTTGACGGTTTTCTTCCCGACAGTAATGCCAGTTCTCGCCATTTCCAAAAACAGTCCACGCCTTCGAAGCCAATGGCCCGCAGCCAGCATAACTGGGTTTCGACATCGAGCAGTTTGTTCGAGGGATCGTCATCCTCGGGCCTGCTGCCCAGAATTTCGAGGAATCGGATGTGAAGCTCCCGTGTCGGCGACGAGACGTGTTCGAGATTGCAGAACACGCCACCCGACTCCAGCAAGGTGAATATCTCCGTGTAAAGTTGCCGCTTCCGAGCGTGGGTGCAATGGTGGATCGCAAAGCTGGAGACAACGCAGTCGAACGATCCAAGGTCAGGCAGGGGATCGTCCATGTTGTGTTCCACAAACGTGACCCGGCCATCTCCGCCAAAACGCTCGCGGGCTTTCTCGAGCATCGTCGGCGAGAAATCGAGGGCGACACCTGTTGCCCCGGGACAGTGGGCGAGAACGAGGGAGAGCAAATGTCCGTTTCCGCAACCCAGGTCAAGGACCCGCCTCGAATCGCTGGAAATCTCCGACAGCAGCGCGGCTTCCCCTTCGTCACGGTGAGGAATGTCTTTCATCCGAGCCAGATAGGCCTCGGCGTGCAGTGCTTTAGTCCATTCGTTGGTCACAGCAGGCTTCCTTTCAGAATTGTGACGGACCGCCCGCCCAAGATGACCCGACCGCCGTGAACTCGAACCTGCACGACGCCGCCGCGAGCCGATGCCTGATACGCCCTCATCTCGCCTCTTCCCAAACGGGCCTGCCAATACGGGGCGAGGCAACAATGGGCCGAGCCCGTCACCGGGTCTTCGTTGACTCCGGCCAAAGGGGCAAAAAATCGGGACACGAAATCGTATTCCGGGTTGGCTGCCCGGGCAGTCACGATCACGCCTCGGATCTCGATCTGCGCCAACCGAGCGAAATCTGGGGTCACAGAGCGGACCAGGTCCTCCGACGCCACCTCAACGAGCAAGTCGAACTTGCCACGCCCGACATACTCGGCCGCCACGCCGAGGGCCGGCAGTAGACCGGCCGGTGGCGCGACTTCCGACGGCGGGTCCAACGGGAAATCAAGCTCGATCAGTTCGCCTCGGCGAACCGCTATGAGCAAGCCGCTCTTCGTGTGGAAGTTTATCGGCCTGTCGGCCGCGACTCGTCCCTCTGTCCACAGGGTGTGTGCCGACGCGAGCGTAGCATGTCCGCAGAGATCCACTTCGATTCTGGGTGTGAACCACCGCAGCCGGTAGCCGTCATTTTCAGGGAACAGGAAAGCTGTTTCCGAGAGGTTCATCTCGGCTGCCACCGCCTGCATCCAGTCATCCGCTTGCGGTTCCTGCAGGAGGCAGACGGCGGCCGGATTTCCCGAAAACGGGCGGTCGGTGAAGGCATCAACGAGCAGAATGGGAATTGGCATGGAATTACCCACAAACGTTTTGCGAGGTCACAACAGAAGGTGGTTGTCATGATTGTGAGACCGCTGACTGCACGGGACGAACGCCCAACGGCAATCAGCTCGCGCCAGAGTGACGCGGCGCAGGCAGAGGAATTGTGGCCAAATGCTCGCGCCACACGGGATTGTCAACTTCGATTTCAGAAAATGCCACGGACACGAACGGGCCCTCCAAGAAAACACTCTGCCACGGTTCAGACACACCAGCCGCATCAAAGGTTCGAACACACGTTCCTGAATACACCGGTAATGCCGTCAGGCAAATCGCCTTTCGAAGCCTCGGGTCGGTGAGTTCACCGTTTGGCCGGAATGTCATTCGTTTGGCCGGAATGTCGCTGACGTCCATCCCGCAAGGTCGATTGCGGATCAGCCATCCCCAGAACTTCGCCAGGAACCGCCGAAATATCCGTCAGCACCTTCCGGGCGGTGCGGAACTCGCCGTCCGCGGTCAATTGGCTGAGGACCACCAGACAATTCAGGCCTGCGGCGGTTGCCGCTGCAAGTCCACGCTCTGAATCCTCGACGACAATGCACTTCGACCGGTCCAATCCGTGCCGCCGGATTGCCGTGAGGTACGGTTCGGGATGGGGTTTCGTCTGCTCGTAGTCCTCACGGGTCAGAATGAAATCCATGTATTCCGTCAGGCCGCTTCGGGCGTGAGCGATCTCGAAGTGCTCCCGACTGCTGCTGGTGACGACCCCCATCCGCACCTTGCCGTGCAGAGCACGCAATGCCTCCTTTGCCCCTGGTATCACGGGACATTCCGCCCGCAGGAAGTCGCTGAAGACCCGATCCCGTTCCCTTCGCAGACGAGCGACTTCATCCCCGCCGATGCCGCGTTCCTCGGCCAGTTTGAAGGTGCTCATCCCATCCCGCAGAGAAATCTGCTTGAACTGCTGGGCAGTCAGTAATACATCGACCTTTGCCAGGACGATCTTTGTCGCCCGGAAGTACAGCCCCTCCGTATCAACCAGCACACCATCGTTGTCCCAGAGGACGGTGAACATGCGGCAGATCGACCTTCCGAACTTGAGCGTTGCGTTGGCGTTTACCGGTTGTTGAACGTGATGCTCAGTTGCAGCACGGTCGCAATCGATACCCAGACAAAATACGGCACCTGCGCGACGGCCACCCAACCGTAACGCTGCCAAATAACCACGACCATCCAGACGATGGTCCCCCAGATAACCAGGATGTCGACCGAGGCCAACGGCAGGTTTCTCATCCCAAATTGGATTGGTGTGAAAATCAGGTTGGCGACGAGGTTGATGGCGAATGGCAAGGCGACAATCCAGGGGACCTTGCCCCGAATCGCCTGCACGAACACGAAGCCGAACGAAACGATGATGACCGGGTAGAGAATCTGCCAGATCAGGCCGATAGTCCTCGGCTCTGGCGTCCAACTCGGTTTTACCAGACCGTTGTACCATTCCATCCAGGTCATCGACTTGTTCCCCGTATCTTTCCGGCAAGCAGCGGCGACAACAGAAGGATCAGCATTCCGATCGGCAGCAGTCCGCCTTTGAGCAGATTGAAGTCGGCGGAAATCCGTTCCCACGACGCGCCCACCACACAGCGGCCAAACACAATCTCGAATGTCAGCGTCAAAACCAGCCAGAGACCACCGACCGACAACAATACTGCAGTGCCGCTGGCGTTGATCCATCGGATCGATAACAAAGCAATGGCCAGGATAATGACCGAACCGGTGAACACCCCGATCTGATTCGACCTGAATTCGCCGACATGCGGGACGAGGATGATGCCACGTGCGATGCCGTGGAGGATTTCGGCAGCAATCAGTGCAAACCAAACGGCCAGCGATCTGATGAGGATCCCCAGATGCGTACTCGAATTGAACCCGCCCGCTTCTCGGTCCTGAAGCCTCCGGTTGTCTTCCATCATCGGATCACGCTCCACCCGCATCGCCCGCCGCCGGCCAATCCGTCACTAGTTCTACCAGATGCCATACACGCGTGCATTGGCGACTTTGGTCCCGGCGGCCGCAGCAAAACAACACCACTGCCGAATTGCCGCAACGACGACTCCGCCCAGAAAAGATAAGAACTCGCGGGCAAACGTCGCAAGCCCTCCGGCACACATCGCAAAGTTCGGGGAACTGGACAGTCGACAGACGCTTCCGGACTGCGTTCTCTTAAAGGTCCCGGACATTCCAGCGTCATTCTTACCGCAGAGAACACTGCGCCGAACAGCACCCGCCCCAAAGGGAACAAAAGACGGCCTCCGAGACCGGCCTGGCTGTTCAATCGCCGGAATTACCTCGATATCGCGCAATGATCTCCCGTCGACTCCGGACGTGAAGTTTCTCATAGATTCGCTGCACATACGTGCCCACCGTCGAGACCTTGATGCTCAACTCGCCGGCAATCTCTTTGTAGGAAAGACCGGCCATCAGGAATTCAAGTACCTGCTGTTCCCGAGGCCCGAGTGTCGCGTCCTCCCGCGCCATACCGACCGCGGGGGGCGGAGTTGTTTGACGAAAGACCCCGATAACTTTACGGGCGATGGTCCGGCTCATCGGCACTCCGCCCGCCTTTATCTCGCGGATTGCCTCCAACAGTTTCTCGGGCATCACCGGTTTCACCAGATACCCGTGCGCTCCGGCGGCCAGCGCCTGGAAAATCGTCTCCGGATCCTGGTAGACGGTCAGCATGACGATCTGCGTTTGAGGCAGTTGGGGGGCGAGTTGAGCGACACATTCGACTCCGCTGAGATCCGGCAAGTTGACGTCCATCACCACCACGTCGGGCTGAAGGCTCGGGATCGCTCGAATCGCCTCTTCGCCGTTGGCAAACGCTCCGACGCATTGACAGTCCTGCGCGCTCGACAGGATGTCCCTCAGCGCGCGGCGAATCCGGGCATCATCTTCGACGATCGCGACCTTTATCATCAACTCTTTCCTTTCGACAGCCGCTCATGCGTTGGTCACCTTGACCGAGAACTCCACGCGAGTTCCGTGACCGTGGCGGCTCGTCAGAGAAAACTCGCCGCCGATCTCCTCCATGCGTCGGCGCATGTTCTCCAGGCCATCGCGGGTCCCCGTCCCGTCAGCTCCCTCGGGCCTGAATCCGCAGCCGTCGTCTTCAATCACGACGCGCAGAGCCCCCGCTTCGCATCGGATTTCCATCCGAACCAAGTCCGCCTTGGCATGTCTCACCGAGTTGTTCAGGGCCTCCCGAACGGCGACAAACAGGAAATGCCTCTGAACTCCTGAAAGCGAGCGGGCGGGCAACCGTTCCGGAATATCGAATCGCACCCGCAGGCCGGCCGCTTCGAGGAACTGCTCGGTTGACTGGCTCAGGTAGCTGACAAAACGTTCGATGGTGTCGTTCGCCGGATTCACAGCCCAGACGATTTCGTCGACGCTGCGCACCAGGGACACCGCCGATTCGCAGACACGCTCGAGCCGGCGCTGCGTGTCCGGCAGGTTCGCACCTGCGATGTCCCGCCGCACCAAGTCGCTCTGCATGGCAATCTCCGTCAGCCCCGCGCCGACCTCGTCGTGCAGATCCCGCGCGATTCGCGCCCGTTCCTTGTCGAGGGCCTGTTCGTGCTCGATCTCCGCAATGCGGCGTTGCATGCGACGTTGGCCCGCCAATCGCCCGATCCAAGCCGCAGCGCCAAGCACGAAGGCCGAGGCAACCAGCCAGAACTCAACTCGCAAATAGACTGGCACACGGACTTCGACAGGCAGCGACACCTCGTCCCCCGCGGGCTCGCCATCGGCCTTTACGGCCGCTACGCGGAACCAGTAGCTGCCCGGCTTCAACGCTTCGTAGTCCGCCTGTCCGGCACCGCTGCCGCCGATGCTGTGGGCGATCTTCCACGTCACGGTCAGCCGATCACCTGGACGCACGGGAATCGCGTGATTGGCGGCGGTGGACCAATTGCCGTAGTTCTGCGGATCATCATCGCGGATTACGAGTATCGGGTGCGGGTTGGGCGTGGCACGAGTCCGCAATTCCGCCAACTCCAACCGAGAACCGGCGCGCGTCCAATTGGCAGGCGTACCGATGGGCCGTCCCAGGTCGTTTCCCCTGGTGACGCCCAGGTCGAACACCACGCCCGGCTCGGCACCCGGTCGCTCCACAAGCACCCGCACGGCATCGACACCCATCACGCCCAACGCTGCCTCGCCGCCATGAGACAGGAAGGCGATGCCGGCCGTCGCCGCCCGATCCGGAACCGGAACTTGCGTTCGGCGGGACACAAACGAGGCCTCTTCCACCTTGGACCGCCAGCCCGGTGTTTCGCCCTCCAGATAGAACTCGTGGCTGCCCACGATCTGTCCGTTGCGGTCGCAGAACAGAACCAGCATCCGCATCCTCACCCGAAGATCGTGCCAATTATCGTCGTGGCCTTCGAGCTTGTAGCGCAACCGAACCGCGGATCCGCCTGCGGGAACGTCGTCGGCAAACAGAAATCGGACCGACCGGGCCGTCGAGGGAATGCACAACAATCCTCGGCCGCCATCTGCCGCTGGAAGAGATTGGACTTGACCATCGACCACGACGTTTTGGATGGCTACTTCAGCCACAACGGCTGATGCGGGAATGCACAGACCGCAGACCAACAGGCTCAGAAAGAACCGCTCCCCGCCGTAATTCACCTGCATATCGACCTTCGAAGTTGGAAAGAAATCAAGGCTTCAGAGAGGCGTTCGGCGGCCTATTCTAGCACGAACCGCAATGCGGAAGATTGTCGTAATTCTTACGACATGACAGCCCGAACGACGGTCCGCTACGATCACCGAAATCCGGCTCACAGTCCATAAGGATCCGCAACCTTGGCATGAAGGATGATCATAATGCGCAACGCACTGACTCTGCTCCTCGTCGCAGCCTGCCACCTCACCGCCTGCTTCGCGTCGACGGCCCGGGCATTGGAGTACCCCTATGCCCCGTACAACGAGGGCAAGATGGATCCGCAGAAAACCGGCTGGCCGCTGACGGATGCCGAACGGGCCTATGTGCTGAAAGCAGAATACGAACGCCGGCCGGGCCGGGAGGTCAACCAGCACAAGCCGGCGTTGTGGCCCGTGACGCCATCGGCCGGTTTCTGGGGAGGGAGCAGTTGGCTGGATACACACGCGAATCTGGTTAAGGTCGCACAAGCCGGCAAAGGGCCGATCGATGTCCTGCTCGTCGGCGACAGCATCACGATGCAGTGGGGCGAGGCCTGGCCGAAATATTTCCCAACTCTCAAGACCGTCAACATCGGCATCGGCGGCGACAAGACCCAGAATGTCCTCTGGCGTCTCGACCACGGCGGCGTGGACGGCCTGGAGCCGCGCGTGGTGGTGTTGCTCATCGGCAACAACAATATGTTCTTTACGCCGGAGACAGGTATCGCACCGGCCGCTCAAGGCATCAAGGTCTGCGCGGACAACCTGCGCGAGAAGTTCCCCAAAGCACTCGTCATCGTGGTGAAGGTGTTTCCGGCACACGCGCCCGGCAATCCGTTCTACGAAGACATCAAGAAGGTGAACGCCGCGCTCGACACACTGGCCCTGGAGGCCGACCCCAAGGTGCGAGTGCTTGATATCTGGGGGGAGATGGTCAACGCGGACGGCACACTGAAGAAAGGTCTGTTTACGCCGGACAATATCCACTTGACCCAGGATGGCGGCTACAAGCTCTACGCCGGGAAACTGCAGCCTCTAATCGAGGCCTTCCTGGCCGGGAAGGAAGTGCCCAAGTAGGCTCCCCGGTCTCTCCCGGCTTCGGTCCCGGCAGCCAACCCCGCCCAGCCGGGCCGAATTCGACCGTTCAACGCCTCAATCCCGATATGGATGAAAGAGCGGAGCATATCGGTTTGCCCCAAACGTCCGGACACCGTCGCAGTCTTGCTCAGAGTGCCTCCTGATCTTGATCGACGTTCCTTCCGGCCCAGGTCTTCGACCATTGCCGGGTGCACGACAGTCTCCTTTGGTTCGGTGTCCCAACGTACGGGCCGACTTTACAATGTCGATACGGGGAATGCAGGACGGACATTTTGAACAACTGGGGAGGTGCAAGATGTGCACGCAACGCCATGGTGTGCTGCTGCTGGCCACGGTCGTTCAGTGGCTTTGGCTGTCATCCGCTTATGCGGTTGAGCCTGCGCAAGTGCGCGTTGCTCCCGAGGAAACCGACGAGATCCTGGCAAACCCTGGAATCGGCTGGGAGACGTTTCATCGGACGGCGAACAACGACAAGACCCTGCCCTCGTGGATTCCGTCAACGGTTCACTACGCCCGCTGGGGCTGGCGGGAACTGGAACCTCAGCCGGGGAAGATCGCTTACGAATTCCTGGACACGTCGCTTAAAGAGTCGCACGAATCGGGACAGACCCTGGCGTTCCGAGTGATGTGTTGTTCCTCTTCGCCTCGCCAGCCATACCATCCCCGATGGCTGCCCGATATCGGTGGAAAGGTCGTAACCACCCGGTATGGAAACGGTCCCGAATTGGAAGTTCCCGTGCTGGATGATCCAAAAGTTCTGGCCGCACATCTCGATTTCATCCGCCGCCTCGGTGAACGTTATGATGGTCACCCTGACATCGACCATATCGACCTCGGCACAGTGGGATGGTGGGGCGAGTGGCACATGAGCGAGTCAACCAACGCACCAATGCCCACGGTCGAGTCCCAGAAGAAGATCGTCGATGCCTATCTGGCGGCCTTCAAGAAAACCAGGCTGGTGATGCTCATCGGAGGGGGAGAAATGCTCAAGCACGCCGTGGCCAACGGAGCGGGCTGGCGTGCCGACTGCCTGGGCGATATGGGCGGGTTTTCGAGGAATTGGTGCCACATGCGCATGGCCTATCCCAAGATGTTGCCGGAGGCAAACGCCCTGGACGCTTGGAAGACGGCACCGGTGGCCTGGGAAACCTGCTGGGACATGCGGAAATGGGTCGAGGAAGGCTGGTCGCTTCGTTTCATCTTCAACTACGCATTGGCCCTGCACGGTTCCATCATCAACAATAAATCGGCACCGTTGCCCGAGGGTGAGAATATCCGGCCCGAGGTGGAGCGTTTCCTGCGGCGATTGGGCTATCGTCTTGTGCTCAAGGAGCTGACACATCCTGCTCAGGTCCGACCCGGCGACTCGCTGGAAATCGGGATGAAGTGGCAGAACATCGGATCGGCGCCGTGTTATCGACCGTATCGAGTCGCCTTCCGCCTGTCGGGCCCTGGAGCACAACACCAAGTCGTCATCAGCGACATCACCACCAACAAATGGCTGCCAGGCTCCATCGAGCTTTTCACCGAGAAGTTCTTCAAAGAGCCGAGCGACTTGCCGCCCGGCGAACTTGCCCGGGAGGTTGGCACGATCGTCCTGGCCAACGATCTTGCCCCTGGAACGTACACGGTCTCGATTGCCGTGGTCGGCGAAACGGATGAGCGGCCCGTCGTTCGTCTGGGGATCAAGGGACGAGCCAACGATGGGTGGTATCCGTTGAGCAAAATCGAGATTGTCAAGTAGATTGGTAGAGACGTTGCCGCAAGATTAACTGTGTTCGCTGCAAATCCATTTATCGCAGATGCATCACTGCCGCGCCGATGCAAACTGCTTCAACACCTTGCCGGCAGGCAGGATCTCCACCGTCTCGATGGCCAGCAACCGCTCCAACAACTGCTCCAAATAGGTTGCTCGGATCGGCCCCCAGCCCTCCTCATCCAAACCATGGGTGTTGAAGATCAGCCAACCGGATTCCATTCCCAGTAACTTCTCGATCTCCCGGTCGATGGCCTTCTCACAGTTGTTCGGCCCGAAGCTCGTGCAGGTCAGCTTAACCTGCTCATTGTGCGGCAGCGGATTGATCGCTGCGCCGCCGGTACGGAAAGCGCGTACCTGCGTCGGAAGCCATTGCTCCAGTTCTGCAGTCGAGGCATTGTAGGGGAAGTTAAAAATGGCCTGTTTTCGATCGAAGCCCTTCAGTTCCTTGTCGAACACATCCAGACAGCGGAGGATCAGGTCTTTGGACTCGGAGAACGGCAGGTTCCGCTTATTGGCATGCTTGTAACCGTGCGGCATGATCTCGTGGCCCCTGGCTTGGAGATCGTTCCACAGGCCGAAGCCGGCCCGAGGAACATCCGGGTAATCCGGGGCGTGAAACTCCTTCATGGAGGCCGACGCCACCACGTTGATACACGCCGACAGATTGTACTTTTCATAGATCTCCGCTGTCTTGACCGACGACCTCTTGAAGCCATCGTCGAAGCTGAGGGTGACAATGTGCTTCTTCTTCGGTGGCTGTGCCGCCCCGTACGACGATTTGGGAAATGCGATTCCCGTGAAAGCGGTTCCAACAGCGGCCATGAATGTGCGTCGTGTGTGTTGCATTGAAACGGCCCGTCAGCTCAGTCGAATTAGTTGAATTGCCCGCATTGTGCCTCCGCGAGTGCCGAGTCACAACATCCGAGCGAGCGTTCACTGCCATGCCGCAAGACAATTGAATGTGCCGTTGAAGCCGTGATCGAGTACCCCGATCCACCCGAGAAGCTGTGCTTGCAGCTTCGGCAGTCCGTGGACCAACTTTTCTGCCATCATTCGCTGTCTCGTCTCTCGGGAATCGCTGGCAACCACTGGCGGAGATCGAAGCTCGCCACGGCAACGGCAGCCGGGTCGTAGTAGGACGTGATCGCTCCTCGCTCGTACAGGCAGTAGACCGTGCCGTCCGGCGACACACACAAGTCGCTGTAGCCCGAGAAACCCGGTTCGATCACCAGCGACTTCGCCCAGTCGGCCCCGTCGTCGAGGCTCAACTTGACGGTCAGGTTCTTGCGATCGCAATAATGTTTAGGACCGATCTCTACGCTCCGGTCGACATTGTCGGGATTTGAAAACAGCAGGACACCCGCGCGTCCGGCGATTTCCCGGGGCGCCGCCAGCAGGCTGCCGAAACAGATCGGTTCGCGCAACTGGGGATCGAACTCGGGTACGGTCCAGTCAGTGACACCGTTGGGACTGAAGGCAACGGCCCGGCGATGCACTTCGGACTCGTTCCGGATGTTCATCATGACCCGCCCGTCCCTCAACTGGGCGACGACGCCTTCCATGGGGTGCGTGGCCGGGTCGCCCGACCGGACCACAATCGGCCCGCGGCTCCAGGTGTCGCCATGATCGTCGCTGTAGATGACGCTGACGGCCGAGGGGAACTGCTGCTTGCTCGGCGACAGCCAGACGGGCACGAGCAGCCGGCCGCTGTCCAGTTGGATGCCGTGGCCCGGTCCGGTCGCCCGGATGACAAACGGGTACTCGGCAGCGAAATCCGCGAAGGGCTTCGCAATCTCGGTCGCTGGCGAGAACGTCCGACCATGGTCCGTGCTGCGGCGATAGCAGGTCCGCGCGTAATCCAGGCAGTACAAATGATGGACCACCCCGGCCCGTTTCTTGTCGACGATCAGCACGCAGTTGTCGACTGTCGATGTGCCGGCGTCGACCAGCACTTCCATCGGGCTCCAGGTCTTGCCGCCATCCGTGCTGCGCCGCAGGACCGTGTCGTAATTTCCGTAGTCCCAGATATCGGCATCGCGGGCCGCGACATAGGCCAGCATCGTCCCGTCCAGGGTGATCACCATGCCGGGGATGCGGTACGTGTGATAGCCGCCTTGGCGTGCCGTGAACAGGTCATGCTTCTTCACGACCAAGTCCGCGGCAGCCGCAGAGCCACACGCCATGAACAAGGCCGCCAGCCACGCCACCCGTCGTAAAGCTGCGGCTTTCTTGCCCGTCACCGACTTCGTGCAAATCGGGCCGGATTGACTGCGGCTGACAACCTTCACCCACGTGGTGGTCCTCGCCATGCTGTGCTTCCTGTTCTCTCGGTATAGGCTGGCAAGCAGTCCGTGGCACTTGCCGCGTCATTGTCCGGGTGCGAGTCACACGGCGGACTTCCCTCCGATCCGAGGTTTGAACGCCGCGCGACGGTCTCGTTCTTGCACACTCACCGGGCCTTTACCATTGACTTGGGACATTGAACTGCCGAGAAACATTATCAAACGGCTTGCGATGGCCGATCAAGCGGAGAATTTCGACGTAACGATCGGTCGGCGTCTTCTCGCGATGCGATGTCCCGAATAGATCGGCCTGATGACCGCAGCTTCGGCGGCGGATTAATCCTTCAGCAGAGAGGAAAAACCTCGTGAAACGCTACGAGTACAAAGTCGAGCACTTACAACTGCAAAGCGGCAAATCGTCCGAAAGACAAGTGTTGGACGCGTTGAATGAGTTCGGCAAGGATGGATGGCGTCTCAACCGAATGTACGGCGAAGTCAGCCTGCGAAATCTACTGTCGTGGAAGGGGGGCCTTGAATTCCTATTGGAGCGAGAAGTCGGCGAATGAGTTCAGCAATAACGGCGGACAGATCGCAGTCGGGCTCAACTCTCATGGGATCGCTACCTATAACGACTTGTGATGGACTCTGATCAAGAGCGCAACGGCGACAACCCCGCAGCTGATCCCGGCACGACCTGCGAGTCGGCCCGATTCTAACCGCGATCCGCGATTCACGGCTCAATTCGGGCAACACACTCCGCACTGGGTGACGATTTCAAACCGACCGTGTTCAGCGCGATCACGCGATAGGTGTGCTTCTTGCCGGACTCGCTCTTCGCGTCGGTGAATTGCATCGGCACGAGTGGTTGTGTCGGAGTGTCGCTGTATTGCAGGTTCTGGAAAACAGGCCGTCCGAAAGGGTTCTTTCCTTCTTCAGGCACATTCGCCAGGAACTGGCCGTCACGCTCGATCATGAAACCGGCAAGTCCGCTCTCCGGATCGGCTTCTGCCTCCCAGTGCAGCGTGTTGCCGCGCAAGCTCAAGTTGGTTGGCGCGGGAGGCGGCGTGGCGTCGGTCACTGCCGTGTCTTTGACGTACTGCATCCATCGTCGAGCAATCGATGCATTCGGAAGCCACGAGGCGGCGAGCGGGTCACCGGCATAGTCCGCGGCGGGGACGGCTTCGGCGCCGGCGAGAGGAGCCAGCCAAGCGTCGCCGGTCGGCATGGCCTTGAGCGGTTCACCACCCTCGGCAGGCAAACGAGCTTCCAGGCAGACGTCGAGCCACGGGATTGCGAGGTAACGTTGATTGCCGCATTCGTGGCTCGTCAGCGGGTCAATGGCTGCAGCGACCAGTCCGCCCCTGGCGCGCATCTCGGTGAAGAACGCCCGATTGGCGGTCCAGACTCCGGCGAATCGGTCATCCTTGACAGTCACTCCTTCTTTCGTGCCCAGATTGCACATCACAGGCACTCGCAGAGCCGCATCGGGGCATGGAAAGATCTTCATCGCCGGGCGGTCGGGATTCGGCTTCAGAGTCGGCACGCCCGAGCGCAGCCACGCTGCGGCGACGCGATCCGGATGGAGCAACAGCATTGCGCCCGACCACTGGCCGCCGCCGCTATGCCCCCACAGCGCCCACGGCACCTTCGACAACTCCGGATGTCCGGACTTCGCACCCAGATCGACCAGACACTTCTGGAATACGGCGTCGGAACCGTTGCGAGGATCGCACCACATCTGGCAATCGGCCTTCTCCGGCTGCTCGTATGCCGGAGCCAACAGGGCGCAGCTGTGTTTCCTGGCCAGCGATTGCCAGTGCAAGTCGTAGGCTCCGGTCAAACCCGACTTGCACGAGCCCTCGCCGCAACCGTGCTGATGCACAATGACGCCCCGGAGGCTCTTCACATCCGCGGGAATCCAGATCGTGTAATTGACGGCGTAGACGAGTTCGCCTGGTTGAGTCGAAGCCTCGTACCGCACACGGTAATAAGGGGGTTCAGCCGCAGGAAACACGTCATACGGAGGCGACGCGGCCTGCACGATGGCAGACAACGCGATCGCTGACAAAGCGACACACAACAAACCGGGAGTCATGCGCGGCAACATGACACGGGTCCTGAAGACACGGGCACAAAACATCGCGGCCCCTATTGTAGCCAGCGCGACAATCGCAATCAGCAGTCGATGCGGAGTGCACGCGCGACCCTGACTGTAAGTGCATTTCGCCGAGAAGGACTCGAAGCTTGAGTAGTTTCCGAACCGCTGGGCGACCTGACGCGCGTGTTGCGCTCAGAAGCATCGCTCACCACAAGGGCACATACTCCAGCAATCCAAAGGGTGTGTGAAGCTCGCAAAACGAGCGCGGGCACATCAGAATGCGGCTGATCGAGACGTTCCTGCTGAGGTGACCCGATGCGCCGGCACTGAGGGCTACCGTCTCCTGCGGCAGTCCGGTGTCACAACTCAGTTGGGATTGCGACACTCCCTTCGCTTCCATGAGGTGTTGCAGCATGTCGGCATCGGAAGCCGGTTCGATGGGATGGTGCTCATCCTCGAAAGCGTCCACCGGATTCGCTGAGCGTCTCCAGGTACGTCTCTTTGATTTCGGTGACGCTCGATCGTGCCTCTCAACCGAATCTTCTGTCCCTGACTCGTCCGCTG
The DNA here is from genome assembly GCA_903863885.1 of uncultured Planctomycetaceae bacterium. Taxonomy (GTDB): domain Bacteria; phylum Planctomycetota; class Planctomycetia; order Pirellulales; family Pirellulaceae; genus CAIPEB01. Next base: position 47,397 of record CAIPEB010000726.1, read on the forward strand.
GGCTACCCATGTGATGATGGCCCACCCGTCCTCTGAGAGCGTCGTCACCCAGGGTTCAGAGCCCGGGCAGGCGGGTGCGATGTTCTATCGCCTGGGTCATCCACTATTCCGCCGTGTCCTCGCACAAGAGAACCCGACCGTCGCGCACGCGGCGAATGGCATCCAGAATGCGACCGATCGGGACGTTCTTGCTGAGGTGACCCGATGCGCCGGCACTTAAGACCAGGTCGGCATGCACTTGGTCGGCGAAGAAGGACCAGACCAGAATCCTGACGGTTTGGTCGTGAGCCTTGATGCGTTCGACCAATTCCAAGCCGTTGCTGGTTGGCAGCTGGATGTCCAGCACGACGACGTCGGGACGGAAAGCCTTCAGCATGATCATCGCCTGGGTCGCATCGGCTGCCTGGCCGCACACCGCCAAATCGGGCGCGGTGCGGAGGAATGCCGCCAGCCCCAAGCGGACTGTGGAATGATGATCAACGATTAAAACCTGCGTCGGCATCACACTGTCCTTATGATGCTGGTTCGTACTTCCATCGATCCGCCGGAGCGGCTATTCGTTGGTAGCAACTCGGGACTCCGTCGATAATGCTGCGCACGACATGCGGCGTTGCGTCCTACTCGGCTGTTCAGTCAATCGGTGAGCACGCCACTCTCGGTGATAAAGCAAGACAGGCTGCTACGCACCGCCTGCCCGCGAAGGCACGATGGTTTTGGGTGACGGCGAAATCGCTGGCTGAAGGGTAACCAGGAGAACTTCGAGACGATTCTGCAGGTTCCATTCCGGAGGCTGGAAGTAAAGAAATGTCTGCTTGCCTTCAAATGGCTCAAAGCTAAGTCCAGAATACAAGAGACGCTCAAACCACGGACTGTCATCGAATCGTTCCCACGTTTGAATCCTCGCAGTTATCCGGTATCCGTGCACAAGCTTGAGTGTGTTTGTTAGGGTCACTGACACGGCAGTGAGCTTTCCTGCTTGTCTCACTTCATGCCCAACGCCGTTGGAAATGGGCACCTGGAGAGATTGATAGTGTGTCAATGGGGCCACTTCTCTCAGCTTGGACAGACACTGCAAGCGAGATCCTCGTGAGGTGCTCAACTCTCGGCAGAGTTGTAGATGGTGGGATACGTCGAAATACATGTATTCGAGTGATAGAACTGCATCAGACATGTCAAGGCTTTCCCCTGCGGCATTTCGAGGGGACGGTTGTGCGCTGCTGAGCGCGGTCAACTCACTCTTATCAACTTCCGATGCGCCGAGGGCAAACGGCTCTCGACCGTCAGTAACAGCCGAGAAGGGATTTCTCGGCGCAAAAACTCCAGCGACCTTAGGGGCTGCCATAGGATAAACGACATCCTCCGCGAATGGTTGTCCTGCGATTGCCGCCCATGCCACGGCAGCGAACGTCAGAATCGCGATAAAGGAAAAGGCACCGCCCCAAGACGCGAAGCGTGATGACGATTCGCAACCCGCGATTCGCCGAATTCGGGCCAACAGCGAACCGCCGTGCGCCGCTATGGAAAGCGCAGTCGGAGCGTTGAGATGTTCTTCGATCGCGAGCAGGGCTCGGCCGTATTCCGCACGATTGGCGGCTATTTCCATCGCTGCGTCGTCGCAGCAGTTTTCCCGCTCGATGCGAACCTGGCGCGAGAGCCACCAGACGGCCGGATGATAAAACAAGAGCGTCTCGACCACAGTCTGCAGCAGATTGACCAGGTAATCGTGGCGGCGAGCGTGCCACAGTTCATGGGCCAGAATCAATTCCAGTTGCGTTGGCGGCAGAGCCGTGACAACGCACGGCGGCAGCAGAACGACGGGGCGGAAATAACCGACAACCACTGGCGAACCGGCCAGCGCCGATTGCCGCACCGCGACCGCCCGCGCAAGCTGCAGTCGCTCGGCCACACGTGCGGCCAGATTCTGCACCGCATCGGGGACGGATAAAGTACCCCGAATGCGAAGCTGCTGTACTCTGGCCCAACTCAACAATGGACGGAACGCCGCTGCCAAGACTCCGGCAAACCAGAGAACTACGATCTCAGGCAACCATGGCATAATCCGCTGTCGCACGGGAATCCACAGTGAGGCGACGATGCTTCGGACAAATTCCAGCGGTTGAGCGTCTCGCTCGGCTTTCGCGGTTCGTTGGCCGGACAGTTGAGCTTCTCCTCCAGCGACAGCGTCCTTGATCAAGGCGGAGCTTGAAAGAGAGATGTTTGCAATGAACCTCGCGGCGATCGACTTTCCTTCGCCGGATGATTGCGAAAACCACGTTCCGATCGGCGCGGCAACCATCAGCGCCAGAGCGGCAAGTAGTACCAGATAGCGAGTATTGGCTGAGCAACGCTGCAGTGCCCGATGCAGCGTCAGCGCGAGTACAGCCAGCAGTGCAAGTTGCCACAGGGAATGAACCAGCAGCCAACCGACTTGTGTGATCCACGTCGCATGCGTCAAGAAGCCTGACACGGCTACTTGCCCTCCATTTGGTCGAGCAGGCGGCGAACTTCGTCCAATTCTTTTTTCGAGGCTCTGGTCGACGACAACGCCTGCAGTACCAGACTCATCGCGGAACCTTCGTAGACCCTCTCGATCAGATCGTCGAGCATCTTCTTCCCTGTTCTTGCCCGACTCGCTGCCGGCCGATAGATGTGAGGCTGGGCGTCCTCATCCCGCTTGACCAGTCCTTTTTGCAGCATCACGCTCAGCATTTTGACGGTGGTGGAGTAATTGGTCCCCTTCGCGGCTTCCAGCCGTTTGTGAATCTCGCGGACGGGGCTCGGCCCCAGCTCCCACAGAATCCGCAGGATCTGAATTTCGACCTCAGTGGGCTGTGATGATGGGGATCGCGGCATAAGAGCGGACCTTTCCAATCGAGGCGAAGAACGTGGATTGACGATTACGCTAGAAGCGACGGCACACGGCGAATATGTTCGCCGTGTACCGTGATAATAGCGAACCTGTTCGCTGCGTCAAGAACTTTTTTTGAATCGGTTCGCGAGCGTTTGGGTTGTCGGAAACGGAGTCTTCAGTCTCTGGAACGACCCGCTCGCGTTTCGTCCGTTCCCCATCGGCCGCGGACTTGAACTGCGCTGGAGCGACGAAGTCGACCGGTGCGAGGACGCCCGGTACTTGGAAATCACTGGCCAGACTTCAGACGAGGTGCTCGCCACACTCGACAAGGTGCCCGTCGATGCTAGAGATCACCGGATCGCGATCCAATGAGCCGTCGCCATCTGCCTGTGATCCGGGGCGCCGGGCGGCGTGAGAGTTGCTGATCGCCGGAAGGTTGCGTTGCCGGTTTGGGCGCAGCCGGTGTCCTTGCCGGTTCTTGATCGTTCTGACGCGGATCTCCGTCCCTGGCGAGCCGACACTCCTCAAGGGGAGAGTGAATTTCCAAACACCATCATGGACCGTGGCGTGAGGGCGGGCGGTACGGAACGCCTCGGAATCAGGACTGTCCCGCAGCATTTCACCCGGGTTCGATGGACAAAGGGTCACGCCGAAAGCCGCAGGGCCGCACCGGAAGACGCCATCTCGCGGCCGAATGTCCGATGATTCAAGCTACGTGCGGGCCTGCCGGTTAATCCTTACCCCGCCCGCCAAGACCGACCACAGCCATTTGAATTTCTTCGTTGGCCTCGTAGCCGAGTCCCTTGTTCCGAGCCAAGAGCAGAGGGGTTGCGGCCGCCGTCGCGACCAGGAAGTCACGCCGCGTCAGTCGCGCTCTTGCAGAAGAATCCCGCTGGACTTTTCCGTGCTTCGCCATCGCCATGTGATGCTCCCTGTCAGTGTCGGGTTGTTGTCGGGCCGCCATGACGAAATCCGCACCGCTCGATTCGCGCCGCATAATATATGATATATAATCGAAAAACTGACGCCGCAATCCGATACTCCGAGGAGCCCTCCGGTCTGGAAAACCCGTGCCTTCTTTGACGAGATAAGCATGACCATTCAACGAGTGTCCATTTCACAGCAGATCCGAGAACACCTTCTGGATCGAATCGCGCGCGGCCGGATGCAGTCGGGAGACCGCGTCATCGAGGCACAGGTCGCGTCGGAAATGAACGTGAGCTCCATTCCGGTCCGCGAGGCCATCCGAGAGCTGGTTGCGATGGGGATCCTGCAGTCTGCCCCGCACCAGGGGGCGTGGGTCCGTAAAGTCAGTCTCCTCGAGACAATCCAGGCATTCGAAGTCCGTTCGGTGCTCGAGCCGCTTGCCGTGGAATCGGCGGCCGCGCGGTTCCAAGGGAAGTGCGATCGGCTGCGGCAGGTTGCGCAGCAGATTGTCGACTCGGCAAGAGCCCGCGATTTCGCGAGTTTCCAGCACCACAACCAAGTGTTCCACCGCACGATCGTGGAGGCATCGGACAACCAGGTGCTGCTGCGAGTTTGGGACTCGCTCGCCTTCGACGTCAGGACGCGTTTCACGATGGACTACCTCACCACGGTGGACCCCGTGGCCATTGCCCGCGAGCACAAGCCGATCGTCATCGCATTGGACCGCGGTGACGCGACGGAAGCGGCGGCGCTGCTCCGCTCGCATTCCCGAGGCCTGGTCGAGTACCTCCGCGGGCAATCAGCTCTTGATCGCGACCGTTCGGAGACGCCGTGCGGACGGCCCGAGCGGGGCGGGCAGCGTCGCCGCAAGGAGTCAAGTGCAGTGAGCAAAAGAGGCTGAAGCTGGGCAATCATTTGGTCCATATTGCAGGAGTTTTCGCCATGAGAACTCACCCCACGGAGCTCTCCCCATGAGAATCTGGCACGTTTTCTCGGCCTTGGTGGTTTCCGTTCTGATTTCCTCTCTTGCGACGCCGGCTGAGGCCCAGGTCCCTCCGGAACACGCTGAGCAGATCCGCCGGGTGGCTCAAGAGGTCAAGGCAGCAGCAGCGCCCAAGAGGCCCCGCGTGGTGCTGATCTGGAACACACCAGCCCATTTAATGGATAAGGATCCGCACAAAGGCTATTGCATCCCGTACGGCGAGGAAGCAATGAAGGCCATCGGTGAGACGAGCGGGGCCTTCAAGCCTGTGGTGAGCGACGACCTCGCCCTGTTTGCTCCCGACAACCTGAAGCAGTTTGATGCGATCGTTCTCAACAACGCTTCAGGTTCTTGGATCACACCCACAGCGTCTGACCTGGCAAAGGATCCCCTGAAGAAACTGGGGGCCGACGCTCAGAGCGTCGAGGCCGAACTGCGCAAGAGCTTCGTCGATTTCGTGAAAAACGGCGGTGGTATCGTGTGCATCCA
>CAIPEB010000727.1 GCA_903863885.1 uncultured Planctomycetaceae bacterium
GTGGACCTCCCCAAAATCCGCATGACTCGCTGGCGCAGCTCTCAGAGTCCCCAAGCGAACTCGTCCATGCCCAACGCGTGGCCCAGGGAACTCGGACTCTTTGAGCTAACCGACATCGAAACCTGGGTTTTGCCCCAAGCTATTTGAGATTACTTGAAACATGAGCCGTATACGGACCCGTACGTACGGTTCTGTGAGAGGGCTGGGCCTTGGCTGATCTCCAAGGTCCACCCTACTCGATCACCCGGTCTGTACGCTGCCCGATTTGAAGTTCGCGAACCCGTATCTCGGGTTCGACCGGAGTCCGCCTGTTTGGACTACTGGCTGCCGACACCGTGGGTCCGCATCGAGATGCCGTAAACCCCCTTGCTCGCGGTGATGAAGAGCAGATGCCGGTCGGCACCGCCGAAACAGACGTTGGCGGTCCATCGCTCGGGGACCGCGATGTGTTCGACTTGCTGTCCCTTGGAATTGAAGACGGTCACTCCGTCTCCGGTCAGATAAACGTTGCCTTCGTTGTCAATCGTCATGCCGTCCGATCCCATTTCGCACAACAGCCGCTTATTGGCGAGTGATCCATCTTCCCGGATATCGTAGGCCCAGGTCTTCTTCGCCCGGATGTCGGCTACGTAGACGATCTTGCCGTCCGGCGTGCCGATGATGCCATTGGGTTGTTCGAGGTCGTCCGTGACACGCCGCAGGCCCTTGCGGTCGGGCGGGAGGTAGTAGACGCATTGTTTGTCCTGTTCCATTTCACCGCGATGCCAGTAGGGCCGCTTGTAGAACGGATCGGTGAAGTAGGTACCTCCGCCAGGTCGGATCCAGACGTCGTTGGGACCGTTGAGCAGTTTGCCCTGGTTGTCCCGCACGACGGTCTCGTGTGTTTTGTCCGGATGAACGACCCAGAGTTCATTCCGCTCATCGGCGCACGCCCAGAGGTCGCCGGCCGCATCGAAACAGAGTCCGTTCGAGCGACCGCTCGGCTTCAGGAAGTCGGACAAATGGCCATCCGTGCTCCAGCGGACGATGCGGTCGTTCGGTTGATCGGTGAAGTAGACGTTGCCTTGCGCATCGCAAGCCGGACCTTCGGTGAACTCGAAACCGCCCGCGATCTTGTCCAGCCTGGCTCCCGGCGCAACAGGACTCGGCGCAGCAGAACCGGCGTCGGCGGCCCAGGACGTCGAAGTGCCGACGGCCAGCAGTGCGAATACCCGAAACATGGTGGTTACGCGCATACGTGGTTCCTCGATTGGGTTTCCCGATCCGACAGCGATCCGATCCGCGCATTCTATCCCGCCGTTCGCTCCATCGACACATTGGCCTTGTATCGCAGAGCCGGACCTCTGCGGCGATCTGGGATTGTTCAGACATTACCACAGTTTTTCGTCGTTTTTGCCCTCCGGCCTGTCGTCCGGCGGCAATCGTCCAAGTATAAAAGAGAGTCGTAGGCTGCTTTCGGTTGAAAATCCCGAACTATTGCATAACCGTCCATGTTCAGGTTTCTTGCACGTCTGTTCGGTGCAACAAGCGAAGCGGCGCGTAGACGGGACGAAGAAGCGCTGTTGGAGGCTAATCTCCTGGATGCGCTCATGGAGCACATCCCGGACAATATCTACTTCAAGGGCAAGGACAGCCGCTTCATTCGCATCAACCGCGCCGCCGCGAAGTGGTACGACCTCGAAGATCCGGCCGAGGTGATCGGCAAGGATGATTTCGACTTGTTTACCCGCGAGCACGCGGCCGCGGCGTTCGAGGATGAGCAGCGCATCATCGAATCCGGCGAACCGATCTGGCACATCGAGGAAAAAGAGACGTGGCCGGACGGGCGCATCACGTGGGTCGACACGAGCAAACTCCCGCTGAAGGACCGCAAGGGAAACGTCATCGGGACGTTCGGGATCTCGAGAGACATCACGGATCGCAAGCGGATCGAGGAGAGGCTGCGTGCGGCGAAGGAAATTGCCGAGGCGGCGAGCAAAGCCAAGAGTGACTTTGTGGCCAACATGAGCCACGAGATCCGCACGCCGATGAATGCGATCATCGGAATGGCGGAACTCATGCTCGACACGGATCTGCCGCCCACGCTGCGAGACTACGCCGAGACGATTCTGGAGGCCGGTGAGTCGCTGCTCACGCTGATCAACGACATACTCGACTTTGCGAAGATTGAATCGGGCAAAGTGGAGCTCGCCCCGGTGTCATTCGACGTGCGGGAGGGCATCGGCAGCATGATGAAAGCCCTGGCCGTGCGGGCGCACCATAAGGGGCTGGAGTTGGCCTACGAGATTGCCTCGGAGGTCCCGCAGGTGCTGGTCGGGGATTTCTGCCGCCTGCGGCAGGTGCTTGTGAATCTGGTCGGCAATGCCATCAAGTTCACCGAGGACGGCGAGGTCGTGCTGGAAGTTCGAGTCGCCTCAACCGCGAACGACGCGGTGAAGCTCGAATTTCGCGTTCAGGATACGGGTATCGGTATCCCGCCCGACAAGGTCCGCCATGTCTTCGAGGAGTTCGAGCAGGCCGACAAATCGACGACTCGCCGCTATGGCGGAACGGGGCTTGGCCTGACGATCGCCCAGCGACTCGTCGAGATGATGGGCGGGAGCATCGGCGTCGAGAGCGTTGTGGGCAAAGGCAGCGTATTTCAATTCACCGTGGGCTTCGGCGTGGGGCACGACGACGCCTTGGCCTCCGCCGAGGGAGAACGGGGCCACCTGCAGGGCACGCGAGTGCTGGTAGTTGACGACAACGCAACGAATCGGCGAATCCTCGCCGAAATGCTCGGCAACTGGGGCATGCTGGTCACGACCGTTTCATCGGCCGATTCAGCCCTCGACGCGATGGCCGCATCGCACGAACAAAGCACGCCCTATTCGCTTGTTCTCTCGGACGTCCACATGCCGGATATCGACGGTTATTCGCTGGCCGCTTCGATCCGCGCCGACAGTCGCTTCGATGCGGCCGTCATCATCATGCTGACTTCGGGCGGAATGCAGCCGGACGCGGACATCCTCGCGGACTTGAGGATTGCCGCCCAGCTGACCAAGCCCGTCAAGCAATCGGACCTGCAGACGGCGATCATCACGGCCCTCGGGCTGGCGGATCAGCCGCACTGCGGGAATGCCTCGCGATCGCTGCCGGCGCTCACCAAGCGGAGCCTGAGAATCCTGCTCGCGGAGGACAGCATCGTCAATCAGAAACTGGCGGTCGGCCTGCTCACAAAGTGGGGGCATCACGTTCACGTGGTCTGCAATGGCGAGGAGGCCGTGGCAGCCGGCGACAGCGACGAACACGATGTCGTGCTGATGGACGTCGAAATGCCGGTGATGGACGGGCTGCAGGCAACCCGCGCTATTCGGCTGCGCGAACAGACGACGGGGCGTCATCTCCCGATCATTGCCATGACAGCCCATGCGATGACGGGCGATCGCGAGAAATGCGCGGCCGCCGGGATGGACGGGTACGTATCCAAGCCGATGCGGCAGCACGAACTGTACCAGACCCTGGCGATGTTCTTTCCGGATCTGTCCGAAGTGGCCTGCCACTGAGCCGCCGCCCGAACGCAAACGGGCAATCCCCTTCTCCTTGCTCTGGCTCAATTCAACGGCTTATATTGCAGCCTGCCATCCCCGCTGGTACAGCATCCCGCCCGAGACTCCAGGTATCCCATGGAAAAATACCCCCGCATCTTTCGAGTCCGTCAGTCGCTGGAACGCCCGCAGGTAGCCGACGTGGCGGGGGAAGTTGAGCAGCAGCTGGCGAAGGTCGACCTGCGGCAGCGCATCCGGCCCGGACAAAGCGTGGCGATCACGGTGGGAAGCCGCGGCATCGCCAACATCGCCCGGATCGCCAGAGCCATCGTCGATCACCTCCAGCGGCTGGGCGCCCATCCGTTCATTGTGCCGGCGATGGGAAGCCACGGCGGGGGAACGGCCGAGGGCCAGGAGAAGATCCTCCGCGACTACGGTGTTACGGAGGCGTACTGCGGCTGCCCGATCCGCTCCTCGATGGAGACCGTTATCGTCTGCCGGGCGGCCGAAGGCTTTCCGGTGCACTTCGACCGCCATGCGTTCGGTGCCGACCACGTGGTTGTCTGCGGCCGAGTCAAACCGCACACGGCCTTTGTCGGCGACGTAGAAAGCGGCCTGATGAAGATGATGCTGATCGGCCTGGGCAAGCACAACGGCGCCATGGTCTATCATCGCGCCATCAAGGACTACAGCTTCGGCCAGATCGTGCGCAGCGTCGCGCGTGAAGTACTGACGCGGTGCCGCATCGCGGTCGGAGTGGGCATCGTCGAAAACGGCTACGACGAGACGGCCAGAATCGAAGCTGTGTTACCGGACGAATTCGAAGTGCGCGAAGTTGAACTGCTGCGGCTGGCGCGCCAGTGGATGCCCCGCCTGCCGTTTCGCACCGCGCACATGCTGTTGATCGACGAGATCGGCAAGGACATAAGCGGGACGGGACTGGATACCAACGTCGTTGGACGAAAGTACCTTGACCACTATTCGCGGGAGGACGAGTACCCGAAGGTCCGGTACATCTCGGTCCGCGGACTGACCGAAAAGACCCACGGCAACGCCACGGGGCTTGGCATGGCGGAGTTCTGCCTGACGCGGGTCATCGAGGCCATGGATGTTTCGATGACGCGAATCAACAGCCTGACAGGCGGTCACCCGACGGCGGCGATGATCCCGTTGCACTACGCGACGGACCGCGACGTGCTCGACGCCGCGCTCCCGCTGATCGGACTTGCCGATCCTCCCGACGCCCGGCTTCTCTGGATTCGCAATACGCTGGATATATCGGAAGTCGAATGCTCGGCGGCCTACTGGAGCGAGGCCAGGGAGCGACCGGATCTCGAGATCCTGACGGACCCGCGCCCGATGCCGCTTGATGACGCCGGGTTTCTTCCGGCAATCACGTCGCTTGGCACGGTGCCTCCGGCCGGGAGACACGCCTGATCCGGCGGATTCGAATTGTGTCGGGATTCGAATCGCGAATCGGACTCGACATCGTCGTCAGTCGTCGCGCGAGGCGCGGTCGAAGATCCGATCGAACCGCACGCGGTTTTCCCGGGTTAATTCGCGGCATTCCCGCCACAGGCTTTCGCCGCTCGAGTGACCGAGCAGGAAAGCCAGCTTATTCAATTCGCCGCTGTCCTCAGGCAGATCGTGGCGTGCGGTTGTGTTCATCAGCCGCAGCCCCGATTCGATGCTGCGCAGAAAGCGGTACGAGCGGCTCAGGTAATCGCCGTCGCCGCCCTCGAGACAGCCGGCGGACTGCAGTTCGCGGATCGCATCGAGAGTCCCGGGCGTGAGCACTTTCGGAAACCGGTTCGCCCATTTCAGCTGCAGCATCTGAACGGTGAACTCGATATCCACCGTCCCGCCCGGCCCGCGTTTCAGATTGTACGGGGAAGCGGTTTCCTGCAGTCGCATGCGCATGTGCCGGATCGCATCGGCGCTCTCGCCGCTCCAGGGACGAACGGTGATGCATCTGTGCACCACCTGCATCGCCCGCTGGCGCGCTTCGGGCGTCCCGAAGATCGGGCGCGCCTTGCAGAGCGCCTGCCGCTCCCAGAGTTGACCGCGTCCTTCCGAAAAGTAGCGGCCAAGCTCATCCAGCGACACGGCCAGCAGACCGCTCTTTCCCGTGGGGCGAAGCCTCGAATCCAGCTCGTAAAGCCGCCCGAACGGCCCCATGTGCGTGACCACCTTGATGATCCGCTGACCGAGCTGGCTGAAGAAATGCTGGTTGGTCGTCGTTTCAAGCTGACGCGAGGCACGCGGGGAACGCGTTGTTCCATCGGCCTCGTAGACGAAGATCAGATCCAGATCGCTGTGGTAGTTCGGCTCGCGCCCGCCCAGTTTGCCCATCGCCAGGATCAGGGGAGAACAGGGCTGTTCGGCTTCGTCGCCCGAAACCGCGGACGGGACACCGTAGCGTGCGACCAGCCGCTGGAATTCCCGTCGCGTGATTTCGTTCAGACAGACTTCGGCGATGTCGGACAGGGTGCGGTGCGTCGTGTAGATGTTCTCCTTGCCGAGAATATCCCGGACGCCGACCCGCAGGTGATAGGAGTTCTTGAAGCTGTGCAGAATCGGATCGATGTCCTCGGCGCCGCGGCACAGTTCGTTCAGCGTGGACTCGAGCGACTGCAAGGTGGGCAGCTTGTCGAGCACCAGCGAGTCCATCAGTTCGTCAATCATGCCGGGATTGCTGATCAGGATCTGCGAAAGGTACGGCGTGGATGCGCAAAGGTGCACGTACAGTTGCAGCGAGGGAGGATTGAAGCTGAACAGTTCCCAGAGCACGCCCTTGCCGCCGAGCGAATCGCTGACCTTGCTGAGATTGACCAGGGTCGCATCGGGATCGGGTGTCCTGGAAATCGCGGCCAGCAGCCGCGGCGCGATGGATGCGAGAAAATGCCGGCACCGGTGCGTTGACAGAAACGAGCTTCGCTCCTGGGACAGCGCCGTGAGGTTGTCGTAGGCTGCCCGAACGTCGCGGAAGCCGTGGCGGGTGAGCGTTTCCCGCAGGGTTTCCTCGGGCGGATCGGGATCGAGCACGAGATCCGTTTCGGGCTCGGTCTGCTGCTCCTTGCCGAACGCGTCGCTGAGAAGGTGATTCAGTATCCTGCGATTGAGTTCCGTCTTCGTCTTCAGATCGGCCCTGAATCGGGCCAGGGCCTGCCCTTGCGGCTGATCCACGTAGCCCATGCGGATCGCCAGGCGCCGCATCTCCTGGTCGCTGGTCGGCAGCGTGTGCGTCTGCATGTCGAACAGGATCTGCAGACGGTGCTCGACTCTGCGAAGAAAGACGTAGTTCTCGTCGAGCATCGACCGTTCCTCGAACGTCAGGCAGCCGACCTTTTCGAGCCGGTCGATCGCCGTGAGCGTATTTCCGGTTCGAATCTCGCGCAGTCCGCCGCCGTTGAGCAATTGCAGGAACTGGATGACGAATTCGATATCGCGGATGCCGCCATGTCCGGTCTTGATGTTCCGCATGTCCGCGCCCTCGCGCGCGACGCGTTGTTCGATGCGGCGTTTCAGCGCCTTGATGCCGGTGATGTCGGCGCCGCTCAGGTAACGCCGGTAGACCCAGGGCTCCATCTGGTCGAGGAACTCGCGGCCGAGATCCGCACTGCCGGCCACACACCGGGCCTTCACAAAGGCCTGTCGTTCCCAGGTTCGGCCCTTCAAGTCATAGTAGCGCAGGGCTTGTTCCATCGCGATCACGGGAGTGCCCTGGTCGCCGTCTGGACGAAGCCGCAGATCGACTCGGTAAGCGACCCCCAGCTCGGTCGGCTCGGTCAGCAGTTTCACGAAGCTCGCCGCCAACCGGTCGAAAAACTCCTGGTTGCTGACGGAACGAACCCCGTCCGTTTTTCCACCGCTGTCGCTCACCAGCACCAGATCGATATCGCTGGAGTAATTCAGTTCGGTGCCGCCCAGTTTCCCGAGGGCCAGCACGGCGAGCCGGGCCGCTTGTCCGTCGGCGCGTCGCGGATTGCCCCGCGACTGCTGCATCTTCTTCCAGGCCGTGCGCAGAGCCGCTTCGCAGATTGCGTCGGCCAGGAACGAGATCTGCTCGGTGACCGTTTCAAGCCGCTGCTTCCTCACGATGTCGCCGTACGCGATGCGCAGCGTCTCGCGCTGCTTGTAGCGGCGCAGCAGGTCCATCACGGCCCGATCGTCCGTCAGCGCATCGGCCTCGCTGCAGATTTCTTCCAGCAGCACCTCGCGGCCGACCGGCAGCCCTTCTGTCACCCGGACAAGGTCGAAGCTCTCCGGATCCCGCACGAGCAGGTCACTGAGATACTGGCTGGTGGAGAGGATCTGCAGCAGGGTCGGGAGCGCTTCGCGGTCGCGCTCGAAAAGGGTCGCAAGCGACAGCGGACTGCGGGATGCAGCCACGAATCGATCGAGGTTGTTCAGCGCCATGTCCGGGTCGCTGAGATGCGGAAGCTGATCCGCAAGCTGCCGGCAGATGTCCGCCAGAAGATCCAGCGTGACTCCGTTCTTCGCCAGCGAAACCAGATTGCCGTGCGCCCGCTCGCAATTCTCGATGCCCCAGGGCTTGAGCCACTCGGCCGCCTCCTTGGGTGAATCCAGATAGCGCACCAGTAATGGAATGTCGATCATGTCAACCCAGCAGCTTCCTCGTACGTGATTGCCGACCTGATCCCATGATAATCACGCGGACGCAGACCACCGATGGCCGTGGCGGACGCTGCCCCCGCCTCATGGAGCGGGCAGGCGCCCTCGCCTATGATACACGTCAATCCGCTTCGCGCCGTGAGGCGGTGCGAGTCGCCTGTCCCCTTCGTCGGAAGCAACGGTTCCCCGATGTGCCAATCCGCCTCGTCCCCCGACGGCCAAGAGTCCGCGGGCAATCGTCCGCCCGGCGAGAATCCGCCCGCCGGAGATGTGCGCATGCGGGGGTTCACGCGGCGCACCACCGTTTCGGCCGCGATCGATTGGGTCGACCGAAACTCGCAACTCCTGACCGCCGAGATGGTCCCGCTGGGAGCCGCCGGCGGACGCGTTCTTGCCGAGAATGTGGTCAGCCGAGTCGATGTACCCGGCTTCCCGCGAGCCATGATGGATGGTTTCGCCGTCATCGCCGCGGATACCGCAGGAGCCTCGCTTTACAATCGCCTGCCGCTGGAAGTCGTCGGTCAGACGATGCCCGGCCAGTCCGCGTCGGTTGCCGTGAAAAGCGGAAAGGCGATAAGGATCATGACCGGCGCGGCCATGCCGCCGGGGGCCGACGCGGTCCTGCCCGCGGAGCAGGCTGAGGTTGACGGGTCGCGCATCCTGGTGCTCGAAGAAATCCCACCCGGAAAACACTTCGGGCGAGTCGGCGAGGACATCGCCGCCGGCACGCGGATTCTCGAGCGCGGCAGGCAGCTGCGGCCGCAGGACCTCGGCGTGCTGTCCTCGGTGGGAGCAGGCGCCGTGCCGGTCGTACGTCGCCCCGTGGTCCGTATCGTCATTACGGGAAACGAACTGCTCCCCGCTGGAACGCCGCCTCGCGATGCAAGGATTGCCGACGCCAACGGCCCGATGCTCGATTGCCTCGTGCGGCGCGACGGCGGTTCGGTGAGAAATCCCGGAATCGTGCCGGATGACCGCGATGCGATTCTCGAAGCACTTTCGGATGATGCGGATGTCGTGGTGGTTTCGGGCGGTTCAAGCGTCGGCCAGGAGGATTTCGCACCGTCCCTCGTTGCCCGCTACGGAAACCTCGCCATCCACGGCATCGCGATGCGCCCCAGCAGTCCGACCGGCATGGGCATCATCGGGCGGAGAATGGTCTTCCTGTTGCCGGGCAACCCGGTCTCGTGCCTGTGTGCCTACGATATGTTCGCGGGCCGCGCAATTCGGATTCTCGGCGGAAGAAACCGCCAGTGGCCCTATCGCGCTGAAGTGTTGCCCCTGAGCAGAAAACTGGTGTCCGTCGTCGGTCGCTACGACTACGCCCGAGTCCGTATCGCCGATAATCAGGTTGAACCGATTGCCATCAGCGGCGCTTCGCTGTTGTCATCCACGACGCGCGCCGATGGTTTTGTGATCATTCCCGAAGACAGCGAGGGTTACGCGCCCGGCACGATGGTTCAAGTGCACCTGTACGATTGATCCCGCCCGTACGATTGACCCGGCCCGTGCGATTGATCCGGCCCGCGCGGAGCCCCGTGAAATCGATGCCCGGCTCGATTCGCCAACTTGAACGCCCTGATGCATCAACAACAGTTCCTGAACGTGATCGATCGCGACGAGGCCGAGAGGCGGTTTCATGCCGCACTCGAACTGCGCCCGCTCGGCATGGAGACGGTGCCTCTCGGTGAATCCCTCGGACGCGTGGTTGCCGCGGAGATCCGCGCGGGTGTGAACGTCCCCTCGTTCGATCGCTCGAATTTCGATGGCTTCGCCGTCAAAGCGGCCGACACGTTCGGGGCCACCGAAGAACGTCCCCGCCGGCTTCGCCTGCTCCCGCAATCGATCGCCACAGGCGCGGCTCCCGCATATCCCGTCAACTCCGGTGAGTGCCTGAGCATCGCGACGGGGTCCATGCTTCCGCGCGGAGCCGATGCGGTGGCGATGGTGGAACACACCTACGCAGATGACGATACCCTGCTCGTCCAGCGCGCCGTCGCGCCGGGGCACGGTGTGACATTCGCTGGAACCGATATCGCAACGGGAGAAGTCGTCCTGCGGGCCGGCGATTTGCTCACCAGTCGCGAGACCGGGGTGCTGGCGGCCATAGGGCTTTCGACCGTCGCGGTGTGGCGCAGGCCGCGCGTCGGCATCCTCTCGACGGGAGACGAAATCCTCGAACCAGGCCAGCCGATGGTTGCGGGAGGAGTATACGATTCCAATGCACGAATCCTGGCTGATGCAGTGCGTGAACTGGGCGCCGAGCCGCGGATGCTGGGTATCGCCCGCGACGACCTGGCGGAACTGGACGATCGCATCGGCGCCGCACTGAAGGACTGCGACGTCGTTGTGCTTTCGGGCGGAACGAGCAAGGGAGCAGGTGACCTTTCGTACCGCGCAATCAGCCGCCTGAAGGACCCGGGTATTGTCGCCCATGGCGTTGCACTCAAACCGGGAAAACCGATCTGCCTGGCAGTCACCGGCGGCAAACCGGTCGTGATTCTCCCCGGGTTCCCCACTTCGGCGATCTTCACGTTCCATGAATTCGTAGCGCCCGTAATCCGCATGCTCGGCGGAAGGCACCGCGAAAACCTCGGCACGGTCCGCGCCCGGATCCCGGTGAAAATCCAATCGGAAATCGGACGCACCGAATACCTGCTCGTTGGACTGGTTCGCAATGCGGAACCCGCCGCGGACGGACCTGGGGAATGCGGCCGGTCGCAGACGATGTACTCGGCTTACCCCATGGGAAAAGGGTCCGGGTCCGTGACCTCGTTCAGCCGTGCAGATGGATTCGTGACCATCAGCCGATATGACGAAATCGTGCCGGCTGACACGGCAGTGGACGTGAAACTGCTGGGATACAACCTCGACGTCGCGGACCTCGTCGTCATGGGCAGCCACTGCGTCGGCCTGGATTACCTTCTTGGCCGTTTGCGCGATTCCGGGATCCGCGGCAAGTTCCTGGCCATCGGCTCGACCGCAGGGCTGGATGCCGTGCGGCGCGGGGAATGCGACCTGGCGGGAATGCACTTATTCGATCCGGTAACGGGACAATATAACCGGCCGTTCCTCGGCCCGGATCTCTTGTTGATCCCAGGCTACAGCCGGGAACAGGGCATCCTGTTCCGGAGCGGCGATCCCCGATTTGCATCGCGCGATATCCGCCGGTCGCTGGAGGCGGTCTTGAATGATCCCCGCTCCCTGATGGTCAATCGCAATCAGGGAAGCGGAACTCGCGTATTGATCGACAGACTGCTTGGCGGTGCCCAGCCGCCGGGATATGCGATTCAGCCCTGCAGTCATACGGCGGTCGCCGTGGCGATCTCGCAGGGACGGGCAGACTGGGGCATCGCAATCCGCATCGTGGCCGACCAGCAAGGGCTCGATTTCCTGCCGCTGGCTTGGGAACAATACGATTTCACGGTCCTCAAGTCGCGAAACGACACCTTGCCGATTCGCAGGTTCCGCGACATTCTTGATGATGCCCGCACAGCTGATTACCTGAGAAACACGGGTTTTCGACGGTGAACGGCTACCAGAAGGCGTTTTCCTGCTGCCGGATTCCCAGGCCAGGTAATCGAATCTGCATTTTTCTTCGCCGGTCCCGCAGATTAGAATCCACAACGTGACTCCGTAGTCTGGCTATTCAACGAACCGACACGACGTAGATGTTTTCCGGAATCAGCATCACCTGTTTTGCGGCAAGTTACACCGTCAGCCTGGTGCTGGAGGTGTCCCGCCTCTTTTTTCGCACGGCCGTGCGGTTCCCGATTCTGGTGGGGTTTGCCATCGCGGGCCTGCTAGCTCATGCGCTCTATCTGTCCACGCGGGCCGAAGGAGTCGTTTCGGGCCACGGAATTCCGCCGTTGTCGAGCTGGTACGACTTCTGCCTTGTCGCGTCGTGGGTGCTGGCCATGGCCTACGTCCTGCTGACGATCCGGCGCCCGCAAAACGCCCTGGGCATTTTCCTGCTGCCGCTGGTGCTGCTGTTGATCGGAGTCGCCGTTCTGTTGAAAGACGA
The DNA here is from genome assembly GCA_903863885.1 of uncultured Planctomycetaceae bacterium. Lineage (GTDB taxonomy): Bacteria > Planctomycetota > Planctomycetia > Pirellulales > Pirellulaceae > CAIPEB01. The sequence goes on from CAIPEB010000727.1 coordinate 12,187, forward strand.
GCCGCCTTTTGAGACCCAGACCGCCCTCTATATCTGGCGGCTCCTCCACAGTTTCGCCCTGATGGCCGGCACCACGGCCGTTGCCCTGGGCTTTTCGACGGGGCTGATGTACCTGATCCAGTCATACCGCCTGAAACACAAGCTGCCCCCCCGCCAGGGTTTTCGGCTGCCCAGCCTTGAATGGTTGCAGAATTTCAACCGTCAGTCGCTGCTGGTGTCCACATGCCTGCTCGGCGTCGGATTTCTCGCGGGCGTGATCCTGAATGTGATCGGTCCGCGAACCGCCGAAGTAACGGTATCCTGGTTCGACCCGGTCGTTCTTTCGTCCGGTAGCCTGTTCGTCTGGCTCGTAGCCGCTACGCTCTTTGAGTCGTTCTACAAACCGGCCCGCCAGGGCAAGAAAGTCGCATATCTGACCATGGCCAGTTTCGTTTTCCTCGGACTGGCTCTGTTCTTTGTTCTTCTTGGCAAGCACGCATTGGGATGAAGCTCCGGGTTATCGGCTGCAGCCACCACCGTTCCAGTGTCGAAGCCCGCGAGCGTCTGGCATTCAATGCCGACCAGTCGCGAAAGGCAATGGACGAACTGCGCGCCCGCTATCCCGAGCTGGAAATTGTCCTGCTTTCGACCTGCAATCGAGTCGAGTTCTATCTCGCGGCGGACGAGCCGCAGGGCTGTCCGGACCTGCCGCAGCTCGCCGACTTCCTGGCCGAGTTCCACAATCTGCGGCCGGATGAAGTTGCCGCAGACCTGTTTGAAAAGAACGATGACGATGCGATCCGGCACCTCTTCCTGGTTGCCGGCAGCCTCGACAGCATGGTCGTCGGTGAGGCCCAGATCCTCTCCCAGGTCAAACAGGCCTACGAGCAGGCGACGGCCTGCAACGCAACCGGTCCCCTGTCTCATGCCGCATTTCAGGCCGCCATCCGCGTGGCCAAACGCGTGGCGCGAGAGACGGCCATCAACAAAAAGCGGGTGAGCATCCCGAGCGTCGCGGTCTCGGATTTCGCCAGCCAACTGTTCGAGCGGTTCGACGACAAATATGCCGTAATCCTGGGCGCGGGAGAAATGGGCGAAGAGACCCTGCGCTACCTGATCGACGAAGGCGTGAGCGACATTCACATCGGCAACCGGAACCGAACCCGCGCCGAAGAACTGGCAAGCCGGATGACGGGCACGATTTTCGACTGGGAAGACCGCTACGAACATCTGGGCCTGGCCGACCTCGTGATCAGCACGACGGGGGCCAACGAACCGATCGTTACCCTTGAGGAATTCCGGAGCGTGAATTCCACCCGCTCCGATCGTCCCTTGTTTATCCTCGATCTGGCCGTGCCGCGTGACTTCGATCCCGCGATCGGCGACCTGCCGGGGGTCTTTCTCTATTCGATTGACGATCTGCAGAGAGCATGCGATGCCAACCGTCAGGATCGCGAAAAGGAATGGCCCAAAGCCTCGCGCATCGTCGAGGAGGAGCGAGTGCGATTCGCCGGTGAGTTGAGCCATCGGGCTACCGCGCCGACGATCCAGCGGCTGAAGGATCAAGCCAACGAACTGAAGACGGATGAACTGACCCGACTGTTCAACAAGTTAGGCACCGTGGATCCGCGCACCCGCGACGAGATTCGCATCGCCTTCGACCGCCTGGTCAACAAGATCCTCCACCCTCCGCTGGAATCCCTCCGCGACGAAGCTCACCGGGGCACGCCGCACGGTCTGCTCGACGCTCTCAAACGGCTGTTCCAGATCCAAGACTGATTCACGCAGCCTGTGGCCAGACTCGGCCCGACGATGCGTTCGAGAAGCGGGCGCAAAAAAAAAGCCTCCCCCCAACTGCATCAGCGTAGGGGAAGGCGACTGAGGTTTCCGCACGTGAATACAAGCACTAAACGCCGCGCCGGCGTCTAGTCCCACTTGTCATCTCCCTCTTCCTCGTCTTCGGCTTCTTCCTCGTCGTCTTCTTCATCTTCCCAGTCGAGGTCTTCTTCCTCGTCGTCCCATTCCTCGTCGTCCTCTTCGTCTTCGACTTCCTCCCAATCCTCGTCTTCGAAGTCTTCATCTTCGAAATCTTCTTCGTCGTCGAAGTCCTCTTCCTCGTCGTACTCTTCGTCTTCAAATTCCTCGTCTTCTTCGTCGTCGTCGAAGTCGTCTTCGTCGTCATCCTCGACTTCTTCTTCCTCGAAGTCGTCATCATCGCTGCAGCGAGGTTCACTCATCGCGACGCCTGACAGGCACTGGTTCAGCAATTCCTCGGCGGGCAGAACGGGAACAAAAGTGGCGCTCACGTCGGGTTCCTCCTCATCATCACGGTCAAGGCGAGCAGAAGCCTTCTGCGGAAACATTCCTTCAACGATTTTATCTTGCTTCGGTCCACCCTCCGGCTTTCTTTCCCCGAGGGTTGCCGCCGGAAGATCATCGAGGCTTTTCAGTCCAAACAATTGTAAGAATACTCTTGTGGTTCCGTACAGGTATGGTCGCCCAAGTTCCTCGCTGCGTCCCGTTATACGGACCAAATCGCGTTCGATGAGTTGTCGGAGGATTTCTCCGCAATTCACTCCTCGTATGGCCTCAATTTCCGCTCGCCCGATCGGCTGTCGGTATGCAACAACTGCCAGTGTTTCCAGGGCCGGATTGGAAAAACGGGTTTCACCCGGTACGTGGCCCAGGCGTCGCAACCAACGAGAAAACTGAGGACGCGTCAGCAATTGATAACCGCCGGCCACTTCCTCGACGCGAAACGCGCGGCCGCGTGCATCGTACAACTCATTCAGTCGGCGGATTAGTGTACGCGCTTCCGTGGCATCCGCCAAGTTGGCGTACTGGCAGACCCGGCGGCTCGACAGAGGTTCGCGAGCCATGAAGATCACCGACTCGACCCGCCGCATGCGCTCATCGCGCGCTTCATTGGACCTGACGGGAGCGTTTGGTGCATCGTTCCGCGATGCCCGATACAGCATGCACCAGGCAGCCCCTCGATGAGAGGAACTGACGTGCGATCCGCGGTCGACCCAACGTCCGCGGCCCGCAGCAGCCCGCTCGATTTCGAATGCGACTGACCTTCTCGGCATAGTGCAGCTTCTCCGATGCTATCACTATCCATTTTGCCGGCAGCCCGACAAGTGGCACGAACCTGCGGGCAACCCACTTCCAGATCGGTTTGCATTGCTTGTCAACTTCATGCGGGGTGTACAGAATTCACGGTTGGCGAGCCATCTTCCGGGTCCGCACGCTTGCGAGCATGGTATGTCGGCAACTTCCTCGACTGTTTCCACTCCGCGAACCTCAGCCCAAAACACCGCCCGATGGCGTGGTCGGCTGGTTTTCGTCATGCTCTGCATCGTCCCCGCTTTAGCCTTGCTTGCCTATTTGACGTTCTATCTCGGCTGCGTTCAGGGCCAGGAGTTCTCGCCGGACACGTTCCAACGCCGCAGTTTTGCCTACTATGAACTGCCGCTGTTCGGTCTGCAGGTTTCGCCGATCAGCCGGGACTTCAATACGGGGGCGTGCGAAAAATACCTGATCGATCAGAAACTCGTTGTGCCCGATCCCAAGGCTCCTGCCGAGCCTCGATGGGATTTGGTCTATGCAAACCGCGGCTTTGGAGCCACGGAACGTCTTTCGGCGTACAGCGAAGCAAAGATTCTGTGTTACTATCTGGACGCTCTCGACAAAGACGGCAAGTCGATCTGGCTTACCTGGTCCGAAAAAAATCCGTCGCAGGCAGGCATACTTTGGCCGGCTATCGCGAGCCTGGCCCGACAACACCTCTATCTCTTTACCCCGGACCTGATGCGCCTGGCAGGGGCCAATCCCACGCCGGAACAATTGAAATCGCAGATAGCTCAGACGCTGTCCGCCAAGTACTGCCTGTTGGCCCGTTCGCACAAGTCGCTGGGACGCTATGACACGGCGGTTGAACTATTCACCGAAGCGCTCGTCCACTCGCCCGGCCTGTCGGAAGCGAGGCTTGGCCGAGCAGAAGCTCTCGAAGCTCTCGGCAAACACACTGAAGCCGAGGCCGACCGTCAAGCAGCGCAGCAGCCGAAATCACCCTCGTGACGCTTTCCACGTTTCCACAGGCTCGGGGCGTCGGTGCGGAGTGCATGGAATCCATCTATCTCGACAACAACGCGACCACGTTTCTGCTGCCCGAAGTGGCCGATGCCATGGATGAGTGTTGCCGGCGCGGGTACGGCAACCCGGCCAGCCAGCACGCTCCAGGCAGGTTCGCGCGGCGGGCGCTGGAAGAGGCACGCGATGGCGTGGCGGAGATTCTCGGAGCGCATTTGTTCGGGCCGGACGCGGATCGTCTCGTGTTTACGAGCGGCGGCACCGAAGCCAACAACCTGGCGATGCGCGGTGCTGCGGGAAACTCGCCCGGACGGATCGTGATCTCCGCGATCGAGCACCCCAGCGTCTCGCGATGTGCTGCCGACCTGCTGCGCCTTGGACACGAGGTCGTACAACTCGAAGTGGACGCTTCGGGGCGACTGCGGCTGGACAGCTGGTCTCCCTATCTGAACGCGCAAACACGACTGGTCAGCGTCATGCTGGCCAATCACGAGACGGGGGTTATCCAGCCAGTGGAAGCGCTGGCAGTCAGGTGCCGTGAAACGGGCGTGCTTCTGCACACCGATGCGACTCAGGCCGTGGGCAAGATCTCCGTAAATTTCCGCCAACTTGGAACAGCCGCCCTGACCTGTTCAGCGCACAAGTTCCATGGGCCCGTTGGAATCGGAGTGCTTTTACTTCGCAGTGACGTCGCCATCGATCCGCTTTTTGCGGGTGGGTCTCAGCAACGGGGTATCAGGCCGGGCACTGAGTCCGTCGTGCTGGCTGTCGGCATGTTTCGAGCGCTTCAAAGCTGGCAGGCCCGTTGCGTCGAATCGCACGAACGGTTGCAGAGGATGCGTGACCGTTTCGAGGCCTCCTTGTCCGCTGCGATCCCGAATTTGACTGTCCATGGAAGGGACTCGGCACGACTGCCGCATGTCACGAATGTCTCTTTTCCGGACGTGGACCGGCAGGCCATGATGATGGCTCTCGACCTGGAGGGAATCGCCTGTTCCACCGGTTCAGCTTGCGCCAGCGGTTCGAGCGAACCGTCGCCGGTCCTGAAAGCGATGGGGGTATCCGACGACCTGATTTCGTCCGCCCTCCGCTTTGCTTTCAGCACGCTGAACCGAGATGCCGACGCCGAAGAAGCGGCTGTTCGTATCCCCTCTATTTGGAGCAGGTTACGATCGATGCCGAGCGACGGAAAACGGGCTGCTCCATCTCGCTATTTTGGAGGAAAACCTGTATAATCCGCCGCTTGTCGATGGAGGTTTCGACGTCTTCCTGCAGGCCTGGCGGATTTGTGGTGGTTAAATCCATTTCCCTGATTCCCTTGACACCGGAGACACATGGCAGGGACTCGGCCGGCCGGCAGAATGTGCCGAGGAAGTTTTCGTCACGATTCTTCGTCGGCCCAGAAAACTGTCTGCTTGATGTGGTCTGGAACGCCGTCACCGAACGCACGAGCCGCTACAATCCGGTCGTGCTGTACGGTCCGAGCGGCGTTGGCAAATCGCATTTCGTCGGCGCACTTGCCCGCCGCTTTCGAGACCATCACCCGGACAGCAAGACCCTGTTGATCGGCGGCGAGGACTTTGCGCGGGTTTACGCTTCGGCCGTGGAGTTGGATTCGATTTCCGATCTGCGAAACAAATACCACAACGCCGACTTTTTCGGGCTCGATGGACTCGAATCCCTGGCACATAAGCCAGCTGCGCTGTTGGAACTGCTGTACACGCTGGACAGCCTGCGGCAGCAGGGCCGCTGGGTATTCATCACGGCGAACTCATCTCCCGTCCAATTGCAATGGCTGACCGGCGGGCTTCGCAGCCGGCTGATTGGAGGGCTCACCGTTCCCGTGTCCACCTTGTCGGATTCGACTCGCAGCGCAGTGATTGACGACATGTTGCGGGAGAGGATTCCGGGAGCTGCGAGACAACAGGTCGAAGTCAGTCTGCGCAACGGAGGCCGTTTGGATCAGGGATGGCGTACGGTTCCGGATCTCCGCCTCGCGCTGCAGCAACTGCTGGACGGATTGGCATCGCCGGCACGCGGCGACCAGCCGATTCCCGAAAGACAGAGTTCCAGCACTCCGGCGAAACAGGCGACTGTGCGCGAAATCACGAAGAGCGTGGCTCGATATTTCCGCCTTAAACAAAGCGAACTAACCGGCCCTTCGCGCCGCCAGGGAATCGTGCACGCGAGAAACGTGGCAATTTATCTCAGTCGCCGGATGACCGACACAAGTTACGAGAAGATCGGCCTCCATTTCGGCGGCCGCGACCACACAACCGTACTGCACGCGTTCCAGCGTATCGCGTCGCTATTGGCCGACGACGCGAAGACTCAGCAGGCCATTCGGGAATTGACGGAGGAATTGTGCGAGACGTGATTCCTTTTCCGGGGACAGGCCGGAGTGTGGAAAACTTGTCACTTGCTGTCGACAGATGACTCGAACAAACCGGGTTATCGACAGACAAATCGAAGCCGGCAATTGAAACGATCAGATATCGCCAGGTCAGCCACAGGAATCAAACACAACAACAACAGGTTTTCCACGAAGATTCGCGGGTTTTCGTTCCCCGAACCTGTTTGAAATCAATAGCTTGAAGAGTTTGCGGCCTGTCACGGCCCCGCATGGCTTCCGCATCACTACCACTGATTTAGAAAACTGTAAAAGAGAAGAGAAAGGCCGGAGGCAAGTAAGGTCCGCGAAAGCACACGCCGCAAGACAAACGGCCGAGCCAACACGAACACAGACTCCCGCATTGATTGAACCTCGCAGGCGAGAGCATCTGCAGGTCCCAGGAGGAAGAAGAGAATATGAAGATCGTATGTGAACGAGAACACCTCTTGTCAGCGTTTCAGACTGCCGCACTTGTTTCACCAACACGCAGTCCCAAGCCGATCCTCAGGAACGTGAAATTTGATTCCACCGAAGGTTCGCTCGTGTTGATGGCCACGGATCTCGAAGTGGGCATCCGCATCGAGGTCCCGCAGGTGGAGGTGCTTGAACGTGGAAGCATCGTCCTGCCGACGGCGCAGCTGGGCCCGATCCTGAAGGAGATGATTGACGAGCGTTTGACGATTGATGCGGACCCGCAGCGGATCATCATCCAGGGCGACCGCAGTCGATTTGTTCTACCGGCTCAGAACGCCGACGAATTTCCCAATGTGCTCGGCTTCGAGGAACAGGGCTACTTCGAGATTCCGGCCCGACTGTTGCGTGAGCTGATTCGCCGGACTTTGTTCGCCGCGGATGTGGAGAGCGCCCGGTACGCGCTGGGTGGCGTATTGCTGGAATTCCAGCCCGAGCGGATGATCGCCGTGGCGACGGATGGCCGGCGGCTGGCCAAGATGGAAGCTCCCTGTCAGGAAGTCGGCACCCGTGAAGCGGATGACATGATGACGATTGTCCCCAGCCGGGCCATGCAGCTCATCGAACGGGCGCTGGGGGATCCGGATTCGATCGTTCACGTCTCGGCTCGCCGCAACGACGTGCTTGTGCGCAGCGACCGGGCCACGATCTACTCGCGACTCGTTGAAGGACGATTTCCGCGGTGGCGTGATGTGCTACCGCAAAGGCAGGATTCCGTACAGATCGACGTGATTGTCGGCCCGTTGTATTCGGCGTTGCGGCAGGCTTCGATCGTCACCGACGACGAGAGCCGCGGGATCGACTTCGAATTCCAGGAAGGGTCGCTGGTGCTGACTGCGGCCACGAATCAGATCGGGCAATCGCGGGTCGAGTTTCCCATTGCCTACAGCGGTTCGCCCGTGAAGATCACGCTGGATCATCGGTTCGTGGCGGATTTTCTCCGCGTGCTCGAGCCGGAAAAGACCGTTTCGCTGGATATCCAGAATAACGAGGCCGCGGCGCTCTTTACCACGGATGACGGTTACGGCTACGTGGTCATGCCGCTTGCCCGTGAGGCATAGCATTCCTCAGGCACCGGACCTGAGCACATCGACCTTCCAGTTGCCGGAGTTTTTCAGTAATGGGACGTTCGGCGTCCAGCCAGGCCGCACCGGACAATTCCTATGTCGAAACGACGTGATGAGCACGGAACAACCGGCGGCGGGCCGCAGCGGATCGGAGAGCTGCTTGGTCGGCTGATGGCCCGGCAGGGATACGCCGAGCGACAGGTCGCCGAGGAGATGGAGGCGTGGTGGAATCAGGCTGCGGGTGCCGCGTGGGGAGCCCAAAGCCGGCCCGGGAAGTTCAGTCGGGGCATACTGCACGTCGTTGTGCGGAACTCGGCCGTGCTTCAGGAACTGACGTTTCAGAAACGGGCGCTGCTGGCCCGATTGGGTGAACTTTCGCAAGGCAAAGTGCGTGATTTGAGACTTCGAGTGGGTGAGTTTGACTGAACCGCACGGACGGGAACTATCTCAACGGATTAACTATGAACGCAGAAAACGATAAGCAACCGGAAGAAATCGCGCCCTCCTCGCCGGGGAACGGTGCATCTCCAGAAAACATCGAGTCCTCAGAGAACGCTGTATCGCCGGACAACGGTGAACCGGCGACATCCGAGTCGAAGTTGGCGAAGGCGAAAACGGAATACGGATCGGAAGATCTCCAGCATCTTTCGGATCTCGACCACGTCCGTCGCCGTCCCGCCATGTATATAGGTGATGTGAGCACGCGCGGGTTGCATCACCTGGTGTACGAAGTCGTCGATAATTCGATCGACGAGGCAATGGCCGGGTTTGCCCAGCACATATCCGTGATGGTCAACAACGACAGTTCTGTGACCGTGGAAGACGACGGGCGCGGAATTCCCGTGGAACTGCATCAGCAGTTGTCCCAGGAGATGGGCCGCGAAGTCTCCACGCTCGAAGGTGTGATGACAGTCCTGAAGTTCGGCGGCAAGTTCGAGAAGGGCGCGTATCAGACATCCGGCGGTCTGCACGGCGTCGGTGTCACTGTCGTGAATTTTCTCTCGCAGTGGTGCGAAGTCCAGGTCTGCCGTGAAGGGCATGTCTACCAGCAGGAATATGAACGGGGCAATCCGACCGGACCCGTTCAGAAAATGGGCACGACCAAGAAGGTCGGCACGCGGACGACGTTCAAGCCGGACCCCCAGATCTTTCAGAACACGAAGTTCGCATACGACGTTCTCTACAAGCGGCTGCAGGAGCTGGCGTTCCTCAATCGGGGCGTCCGAATCAAGTTCTTCGACGAGCGCATCAGCGAAGGTGATGAATTCTGCTACCAGAACGGCATCGTCGAGTTCGTGTCGCATCTGAATCGTGCGAGTGAACCGATTCATCCCGATGTGATTTACTTCGCCGGCGAAGCGGAGGGGATCGGCTTTGAAGTGGCCGTGCAATACACATCGGAGTTCACCGAAACGCTCCACTCGTACGTCAATAACATTCACACCATCGAAGGCGGAACCCACGTCTCCGGATTTCGCTCTGCGCTTACCCGCACGTTGAACAACTACGGACGGAAGGAAAACCTGTTCAAGGACCTCGTGCCGAGCGGAGATGATTTCCGCGAGGGTCTGACCGCGGTCATATCCATGCGGGTTCCGTTTCCTCAGTTCGAAGGCCAGACGAAGACGAAACTTGGGAACAGCGAAGTCGAGGGAATCATCAATTCGTCGGTGGGCGAGTCGCTGGCGAAATACCTGGAGGAGAACCCGAAAACCGCCAAGATGATTGTCCGCAAGGGCGTGCTGGCGGCCGAGGCTCGCGAGGCGGCTCGCAAAGCCAAGGACCTGCTGCGCAAACGAAAAGACGCACTCAGCGGAGGAGGGTTGCCGGGCAAACTGCGCGACTGCATCAGTCGCGACATGGAAAAGTGCGAACTGTATCTGGTGGAGGGTGATTCGGCCGGCGGTAGCGCGGAAGGAGGTCGACTGCGGGATTTTCAGGCGATCTTGCCGCTGCGAGGAAAAATCATCAATGCCTACAAGTCGCGCGAAGACAAAGTTCTGGCGAACGAAGAAGTCCAGAGCATGATCCAGGCGATCGGCAGCGGAATCGGCGCCGAGCAGGACGTCAGCAAGCGGCGGTACAACAAGGTCATCATCATGACGGACGCTGACGTCGATGGCTCGCACATCCGCACTCTGCTGCTATGCTTCTTTTATCGCCAGATGTACCACCTCGTGGCCGATGGCCATGTTTACGTGGCGCAGCCTCCTTTGTTCCGTGTGCGCATGAAGAAGGATACGTATTATGTGCAGACGGACGAAGAGATGCGCAATCAACTGCTGGCGCGGGGGCTCGACAATGCGGCCTTCATCTCCGAAACAGGCATGCACCTGACCGGCGACGCCATGCAGCATCTCTGCGGCACGCTCGCCGGCATGGAAGAAGCGCTCGTCGCTCTTGAACGGCGCGGGCTGAGTCTCCGCGAGCATGCCAAGCGACTGGATGCTCAGACCCATAAGCTGCCGGTTTTTCATGTGTTTCTCGGCAACACCGAGCGTTGGTTTTCATCCCGGCCGGAACTCGATGAGTTCCTCCAGCGACAGGAGAAGGATTCGGGACAGGAACTGATGGTCAGCGACGGTCCCGAACCCAACGACAAGCCGAAACCGAGTGAAGGCGACAACGAACCGCATCTGCACATCACAGAGTTGCACGAAGTACGTACGATCAATGCGGGACTGGCTGAGCTGAATGCGATGGGCTTCGACATTCAGTCGTTGATTCCGCAGGAGCGCACGGGAGTCGAAACTCCCCGCTATATTTTCCGCCGGGGAGAGCACGAGACTCCGATGAAAGACCTGCGGGAACTGCTTCCGGCCATCCGCGGTGCCGGTGAAAAAGGCATGCAGATTACCCGGTTCAAAGGTCTCGGTGAAATGAACCCGGAGGAACTTCGCGAGACGACGCTTGATCCTCAGAATCGCACGCTGGTCCAGGTCAGCATGCGCGACGCGGGAGCCGCCGACGAAATGTTCCGCGTGCTGATGGGCGACAAAGTTGAACCGCGGCGCGAATTTATTGAGAAGCACGCGCTGGAAGTGCGTAATCTCGACGTTTGAGGATCTCACCAACAGACATCTTCCCGAGGAGCCTCCGATGCAGGAACTGCGGACCGTTGACGCACGTCGGAGCGAGTTGGTTCAGAGGCTCTTTCCGGACGGAATTCCAAGGCTTTGGTGTCCGCCGCTGACGCACTTCCGCGCGCCGGGCGTATTGGATCAGGAGAGAATTTCGCAGCATCTCCATCGCATCCGGCCGTTTGTGAAGGGAATTCTGGTTCCGGGCTCGACCGGCGAAGGCTGGGAGATGAACGACGCGCAGGTGCGCGAGCTGTTGAGCGTTGTGCTCGATGTGACGCGAGCGTCCGGGATTCACGTGCTTGTGGGCGTGCTGAAGACCGAGACGCAGGCCATGCTGGATTTGATCCAGTCGGTGTGCACCTGGTTGATGGAACGTTCGGGTGCGGCGGATATCGACGAAGCGCTGACTGCGGCCGGAGTGGTTGGCTTCACGGTATGTCCGCCGCGCGGCGCCGATCTCACGCAGGACGAGATTTACACGGCACTCGCACGGATCCTCGGACTGAAGCTGCCCGTCGCTCTGTATCAGTTGCCGCAGATTACTCAGAACGAGATGTCGCCGGAAACGGTGGCCAGGCTGGTCTGCGAGTTCCCCAACCTGTTCATGCTCAAGGACACAAGCGGCCAGGATCGGATCGCGCTCTCGGACGCTGCGCTCGGAAACCTGTTTCTTGTCCGGGGCGCCGAAGGCGGGTACAGCCAATGGGTGAAGAGCGGAGGCGGACCGTATGACGGCTTCCTCCTGAGCACGGCCAATGTGATGGCTCCGAATCTGCATCAGGTTCTTCGCCTGCTTGACGAAGGCCGCAGTCGCGACGCGGAGATCGAATCGCAGCGGATCAGCCGGACCATTGACAGGTCGTTTCGTGCCGCAGGGTCCGTCGGCGCCGGCAACGTTTTCACAAACGCCAACAAGGCGATCGATCACGTACTCGTCCACGGAGCGGCCGCCTGCGGGACGGAATGCCCCCTTCTGGTCAGCGGAGTGCGTTTGCCGGAGTCTGTAATCCGTGAAATCGCGGCCATCGTTGCCGAGGAACGAATCGCGGATAGTGCATGAAGTTCGTGGTGTTTTAGATCATACAGGTAACTGGCATGCTGCAACTGGCACGAGTCGTCAACGGGGTCATCACAAGGAATGTCGAATCAGACGGAAATGTGTACGTCTACGTCAATCCGAGTGAAGCCGAACGCAAGTACCTGGCGGAGACATTCAAACTCGACGAACATACGTTGAATTCCGCCTTGGACCCGGACGAACAGGGCCGAATGGAGTTCGAACCCGAACACGTTGCCATCATCTTCAAGCGGCCGCACAACTATTCCAGCGAGGAGGAATTTGTTTTCCGCGTGACCTCGGCCGGGCTCTTCCTGTTTCAGGACAAGTTGATCGTGATCCTCTCGGAAAGCGTTCCGATGTTCGAAGGCAAAGCCTTCACGAGGATCTCCTCGCTGCAGGAACTGGTGCTCAAGATCGTCTACAGCTCGATCGCCCATTTTGTCGGCCACTTGAAGGTCATCAACGCGGTCTCCGAATCGCTCGAGGACCAGATCAACACGTCCATGCAGAACAAGTATCTGCTGGATCTGTTCAGCCTGGAAAAGAGCCTTGTTTATTACCTCAATGCCATCAACTCGAACTCGAAACTGATCGAGCGTCTCAAGCTGAGTGCGGCGAAGATCGGCTTTACCGCGGAGAATATCGAGTTCATCGACGACTTGATGATCGAGAACAGCCAATGCTATGAACAGGCATCGATTTACTCGAACATTCTCGCAAGCATGATGGATGCCCGAGCCTCGATTGTCAGCAATAATCTGAACTGGCTGATGAAGACGCTGACGATCATCACCATTGCGATCATGCTCCCGACGCTGGTGGTCAGCATTTTCTCGATGAACGTCGAATTCCCCGGCCGCACCCATCCGAGCATGTTCTGGATCGTGCTGTTCTTTGCGACAGTTTCGGTATTCATGGTGCGTATCGTCTGGCTTTGGAAACGGTGGTAGACTATCGCCCGCCGTGCGATCCCGGAACCCGGATCGGTCGGCGTCGGGGAACGACACGTGAGCTTGCGATGGCGGCCGTCGGGAGGCATCGGATGTTCAAACGATCCGTGACGCAGAAAGTCGTCGTGGCCAACGCCGCGGGTCTGCACGCTCGTCCGTGTCTGGCGATTGTCAACACGGTCCGGCGATTCAAGAGCCGGGTCGAGATCCGCACCGACAGGGAAGTCGTGGATGCCAACGAGATCCTGCAGTTGATGTCGCTCGGAGCCGCAGAAGGTACGGAATTGGTACTGACGGCTACCGGGCCGGATGCCCAGCAGGTGATTGCGGCGCTGGTCGATTTGTTCGCCAACCATTTCGGGCTCTATTGATCGAAATCCGCTGAGCCAACCCGGCAGTTCGTCCGTTGGGGCCATCCGTGTATTCGAGTCCGTGGTAACGGAGAGGTTTTATTACGTTGCTGGGGAACGCATGACGACCGATCCGCAAAAAGACACAGCACCGCATCTGGTGCGGCGATTTGGACTGCTGCAGGCCTCGGCGCTCAACATGTCGAACATGGTGGGTGTTGGTCCGTTCATCACCATACCGCTCCTGCTGACTGCGCTGGGCGGGCCGCAGGCGATGCTCGGTTGGCTGGTGGCATTCGTCATCACGCTGTGTGACGGCTTGGTCTGGAGCGAGCTGGGCGCGATGATGCCCGGCTCGGGTGGAAGCTACCTGTATCTGAAAGAGGGCTTCGGCCGCGAAGGACTCGGCCGGCTCATGGCCTTCCTGTTTATCTGGCAGTTCATCTTCAGCGGTCCGCTCGAGATCGCCTCGGGATATATCGGATTCTCGAGCTACATGAGGTACCTTTGGCCGGACATTCCGGCACTGCGTGATCCGCGGATTGCGAACCTTGTGCTCATCGGGGTCGCGGTGGCAGTCGGGCTGTTGAACATCCTGTTGCTGTACCGGCGTATCGGGTCGATTGCCCGCATCACGGTCAGCCTCTGGGTCGGAACGCTGCTGACGATCGCGATTGTGGTGTGTACCGGGGTGTGGAAATTCGACGCCAAGGTCGCGTTCGACTTTCCGCCGCAACCGTTCCAATTCTCGTTGGGATTCCTCTGGGGGCTCGGCCAGGCGGCTCGCATCGGGATCTACGACTATCTCGGATACTACGATGTCTGTTACATCGGAGAAGAGGTCCGCAACCCGGGGCGGGTGATTCCCCGATCGATACTGATCAGCCTTTCGGTCGTCGCCGTCTGCTATTTTCTCATTAATCTCTCGGTGATCGGAGTGATTCCATGGCGGGAGTTCGTGCCCGCGAGCGACGATAATCAGATATCCAAGTACATCGTGTCGGTGTTCATGGAACGAGTCTATGGCCGCGGCGCCGCCCAGCTATTCACGCTGCTGATTCTCTGGACAACCATCGCTTCCGTTTTCGCCCTGCTGCTCGGTTACTCGCGGATTCCTTATGCGGCGGCCTTGGACGGTTATTTCTTCCGCATCTTCGGCCGACTGCACCCGACCGGTCAGTTTCCTCACGTCTCACTGATCGTGATCGGTGTTCTGTCAATCGTCTGCTGTGCGCTGCCGTTGGGAATCGTTATTGACGCTCTGATCACGACGCGAATCCTGATCCAGTTCATCGGCCAGATCGCGGCCGTGACGCTGCTGCGCTGGCGCGAGCCTCAAGCGGAACGACCATTCCGCATGTGGCTGTATCCGATCCCCAGCCTGATCGCGCTTTGCGGCTGGATGTTTGTGTTTGTCACTTCCGGCGGAGTCGTGCTGGCGTTCTCGTGCGTCGTGATTGCCGCCGGGGTCGGCTTCTTTGTCTTGTGGCGAAAGCTCCATCGTCAAAGCGAAGCCGCTCCGCAAGAGGCGGCCTGAGCGTCAGCGTGTGTGGAGCGCCGCGGGTTGACATGCGGTTCGCTGGACCCTGCAGACATTGTCACCGGCGGGCGGCTTATTGAACCTGCCGCAGTTCAATGCCGCTGAGCGTCGGCCCGCCTTTCTTGGCTTCAAAACGGATCTGCAGCTTGTCCGCGATCTGGATGTTGTCGAAGGTCTTCACCACCGCAACGGGGCCCTGCCCTGCTTCGGCCGCGATGTCGAGATCCTGCAGGACCGGTTTGTCCTGCAGATAGACATCGAACACTCGCTGTCCCGGTTTGGCGCCGGCATCGGAGAAGAACAGGTCGACGCGGTACGGCAATGACGGGACTGATCCGGTTTCGGAATCGGGGCCGACGACCAGCGGGATCGTCACAGTCCTGGCATTTTCAACGCCGGATGCGTGCACCCACGGCAAGGGAACTCCCGCCATCGCTGAAGCATGGTGGCTGTAATAGAGAGGATCTCCCTGCACGGAGATATTCAGCGTCGAAGCGTCTTTGCTGTCGGTGTTCGGGTACTCGACCCAGAGCGTGCCGTTCGCAGCGCGACGGTCGCCTGGCGCTCCGAAGTTGATGCCGAGCTGCCGCAGCCGCTGTCCCTTCTGCAACGATCGCGTGGCCGTGCTCACGGTCCACATCTCTATGTCAGGCATGTGAACGAGTCCCAGCGACGTCTGGTTCTGATAAGCGCAGCTGCAGGTGCGCGTGTAATCGGGCGCGTTCAGGATCCCGTTGGCAGCCACCAGATTGGAGGTGCAGCCGGACTTGAATCCGCCCAGGTTCCCTGTGCCGCTCTGCGAAGTCAGGTCGAAGAAGCCCGCGGCGCCCGAGCGGAACGTGAGCAGGTACTCGCTGGCGATGACGTTGTTGCAGCCGTAGGCGCGGGTCATGGTCCATGGCTGCATTTCGCCGGTAAGAGGGTTTGCGAACAGTCTCGGCGACCCGTCCAGAAGATTGAAGGCGCCCGCCGCGAAGCTGTAGGAGTTGGTGTTGGTGATGATCAGGTCGTGATGAATGATGCAGGGGCCCGAGTATTTGAGGTCGTTCTTGCGCCATTGCAGGTGTCCGTCGCTTCCTCGGTAAACGGCCATTCCCTCTTTGGCCTCTGATGGCAGACGGTCGGTCGCCGCGGCGCCGGCTTCGAGCAGCAGCTTGTGTTCCTCGGAATAGCCGAGCCACGTGCCGAACACGCCTTCGTTCGCCTGCCAGACCGGCGCGCCGGTTCGATGGTCGAATGCGACGATGCGGTAGTTTGCCGGGTTGGGTTTACCGCGCCTGCGCAATTCGTCTTCGACCAGGGCCGGATTGCGGTCCAGACAGTACACGAGACCGTCACCGGCGACGATGCCGTTGTGCGAAAAACTGTGCAGCGCTTTGGTCTGCCACAGCACTTCACCCGAATGACGATCGAAAGCCGCAAGTCGCATGCTGGCTGATACGTCCAGTCCCTTCAGCCCGGTGCTTTCCTTGTCTTCCGGTTTCTTGGCGCTTCCGCCGAGCGTGATGCCGTGCCGCTGCTGGTAGTTGGCGAAAGCGGAGCCGCCGAGCAGTACGTCGTTGTAAACGCCGACGAACGTCCACGGTTCCGGTTTGGCAGGATCGTCCTGCGGCATGGAGATCATCCGCAGACGTTCCCCCGTGCGGGCATCCAGCACATGGCACGCAGGACCCTCAACAACGTAGACACAGTCGGGAGTGGCCACAAAATTCGTGCCGCGCGCGTTGGCTCCCGGGATGTGGACCTGGTTGTATGCGGCATCCAGCGGCGTGTCCTTGTAGGTCTCGTCGAAGTAGATGCCCTGAGTCCCCAGATTCTCGAACTTCTGTTTCCACAACTCGCGTCCGGTGTACACATCGCGCGCCGTGAGACAGTTCAGTCCTTCAAGGAACAATCGGCCTCCCACGACCTGCTCGGGCGGACCATGTCCGTGGCGGGGGAGGACTTCCGCGTTGCTGCAGCCCCCGAACCAAAGCAGCCCCAGCGGCAGCTTGACCAGTTGGTCGTTCGATTTCAGCGTATTAGCGATGTTGCCCGCTTGATGCGACCAGTCCGCCGCTCCGGGCAGGGCGCCGACTCGCTGCACAACGATTCCCGCGGGGCAGGTTTCGACCTGGGCATTGGGCAGCTTCGCGTCAACGACGGATTTTTCCAGCGATTCGGCATCGGTCTCTGGCGCGAGCAGATGCAGCGAGCCTCCGTAAGGACGCACCGGTTGGAACAGGGTCTCGAGCAGTGCGCGATCGGCAGCCGCGGCCTTTGCGATCCGACTGCCTGCGAACACCCGGTGGGCGATGTATGCGGGTGCCCGAAATTCCCGCGGTGTTCCCTGATGTACCGACACGGCACCGTACACCCCTGCCGCATCCAATCGGCGTCGCAGTCGATCGACGCGGGCCGGGTCCTCGTCCACGATGACCAGTTCGGCGAAGGGCGAGACCTCAATCAATGCGTCGAGCAGCGATTCGTCTTCCGCGCCGAACCAGATCGCATAGCCTTCGGAATTGCCGGACTGCAGGATACGTTCGGCCGCCTGTTTCATCGAAGGGTCCGCAGTCGGGGATTGCGTCGTCTCGGAATGCACCGGCGGCGCCGCGTTATTCTCTGTGCCAAAGGCCAGGATTCGTCCGTCGAGCAACACCGCGAACAAACGTTCGCTTGCCGCGAGCAGTCGGACGACTTGACCGTCCACGGGCTGGGACCACACGATCGCGGGCTTGGTCTCCGGCTCGCCGGAGTTCGCCTTCGGCAAATCCACGGCGATGATCTGCGACTTGCCGGCGCCGTACAACCGCTGGCCGGCTTGGATCAACTCCAGGGATGCGTCGGCTTCGAGTTCCCAGCGGACCTTTCGCGCGTTGTCGTAGCAGCGAATGACGGGTCGGTCTTTCACGGTTTCGCAGGCATACAGGCAATCCGGAGCGATTACCGGTTCCGTTGTGACGAAGTCGGTCTTTTTACCATTCGTCAGATCGAACGCCCGCACACCCCGTTCGCGCGTGTGAACGAAGAATTGCGTCGGCCCGGCCATTACGGTCGATCCGCCATTGGCTTTTCCCGAAGCGTCAAGCTCGAAATAGAGGAACTGCCCGTTGTCCCGCCGGAATGCGGCGGGCACGGATCGGCCTCCGGGGACGAGCAGCACGTCCCCGGCGACCACGAGCGACCCCTGCGGTGCGACTCCCGCAAACGCGGGTGCTCCATGAGGCTGTCGGATGTATTGCGATCCTGTCGAGTCGTTGACCCAGAGCACCTTGCCGGTTTCCGCGTCCAGCGCGTAGATGAAGACGCCCATGAACGGCCAGATGCTCGCCGCAAAATAGACACGCCCGTCTTTAAGAACCGGTCCGCCTCGCGCGGGCCATGCCGAGATCACTCGCCGGTTGCCGAGCACCTTCTGGGTGGACGGAGCAGCCGAAAAACTCCACTCCGTCTGTCCGGTTTTTGCATCCAGACAGAACAACCGGCCGCCGTCGGTGCAGACGTAAACGCGGCCGTTGCCTGCGGCGGGCGCCAGCCGAATGGGGCCGTCGGCGTGAAACGTCCATTTCTTCAGGCCGGTCACGGCATCCAGTGCGACGAGCCGGTCCGTGTCATTGAATCCCAGGATGAGGCAGCCGTCGACTGCGATCGGCTCGAAAGCGCGATCGAAAGTCATCAGGTCGCGGTTCAGGGGGTCGTCCCACACCGGTTCGCGGGCGGTGAACTTGGCCGTCCATTGCAGGTGCAATTGTTCGGCGAGAGGTTCCGGAGAAGAAGCCGTGCGAGCCGCGTCGTAACGCCACATTGGCCAATCAGCCGCACGGGCCTGCAATTGCGGCAGCGCGAGAAACAACAGCACGGCGAGGCGAAGGTCGCGAAACCGCGGCAGAGGCATGTCGAATAATCTCCGTAACGCTGCTCGGGCGCAGGAAACAGGGGCGATTCGTCCCCAATTGTGGTCTCCGACGCCACAAACCGCCATGCGACTTTTTCGGCTGCGCTTCCGGTCAAAAAAAACGATCGCAGCATGCCTCGTTCTGCATACTGCGATCGCAATCATCGGAGTCAACAGCGACATGCGCGGGCGCATGGCGGTTCCACAATTCGCGCATTCGGGCGGGTGCTCCGGTGCAATGCTCGCCGGAGCAAGGGGAATTCGGCGGACGGTCTTACTTCGCCGGTTTTGTCGCGGGCATTTTCGATTCGCCTCCGTGTGCAAACGCGTCGACATAAGAGTCGAACACGCGGACCTTGGCGAAGGACCTGCCGTTTTCTTCGACGAACTTCACGTGCTTTTCCGACTTCTGATAAACGTCGTGCGCTGCTTTGTCATGGAAGACGATATGCAGAGCCACGTCGAACTCGCGATCATTGACTTCGCGGTCGAATTCGGGAGCGAGCGGTCCGGCAGCAAACCAGACGACGCCCGGCGCATCGGACAGATACTTCTTGCAAGCGGCAATGAGCTTTGCCTTGGCTTCGGGAGTCTTTTCAGTCAGCGAAAAAAACACGTCATGCGATAGCATCTTGGCCTTACCCTCCGATTCGGCTGCGCACAGGCGTCCGAGCGGCCCGACCACAAACAGGATCACGGCGACTGCGGACAGTCGGAACATCATTGATTTCACGGTTTGTCTCCTCACGTTGAAAACAGCCAGCAGATTCCCAATCACACAATGACCAGCATTATTTTCCGTTCGCTGCAAACGAACAAGCTGCCCAGGGCCTCAGGGATGTCGTTTTCAGACTCCGCGGGGAATGGCCCAATGGTCGGGCCGATACGCGCGTCGCAGAAACTGTTCGGCTTCCGGATCGTTGAGGATCTTTTCTGCGGCGGGATCGAACGAGATCGTGCGACCCGTGCGTGTGGCGATGTTCCCGAGGTGGCACAGCGAAGCTGTCTTGTGGCCGATCTCGATGTCTGCGTGGGGCTGCTGGCCATTGCGGATGCAATCGAGAAAGTCCTGGTGGTGCGCAGGGAGCGAAGGGGTTCCGGACATGGACGGACCGGGTTTGTTCCCCTCGAGGATCACCTTCCAGCCGCTCATCTTGCCCAGGATCAGCATGCCTTTGGTGCCGTAGAATGCGTTGCCGTTTTCATGGGTTTCCTGGAAGTACGGAGACCAGATTCGCTGTTCGAAGATCAACTGCCGCGTGCCTCGCGAGCCATCTGCTGCCGGATACTCAAAGATGCAGTATTGCGTGTCCGGCCACTGTTGGTCGTCATCGAAGAAGTACTTTCCGCCCAGTGCCGAAATCCGCGAAGGATGCGTATCCACGCCCAACCCCCAGCGTGCCAGGTCGATGTCGTGGACGCCGTCGTTGCCGATGTCACCGGCGCCGAAATCATGCCACCAGCGCCAGATTCCGTGGAGCAGATTGGTCTGGTACGCTCGCTGAGGCGCAGGGCCGAGCCAGAGATCGAAGTCCAGGTGAGCCGGCGGGTCGCTCGGCTGGCAATGCCCGATGTTCCCGCGGCGCTGACTGTTCCATGCTTTTGCGACAAGCACATCGCCGATGGTGCCTTCTCTGAGGGCCTGCATTGCGGCGATCACATGCTCGGTGCTGCGAGATTGCGTGCCGACCTGCACGACGCGGTGGTTTCGCCGAGCCGCCTCGATCATGAGGCGCCCTTCGCGGAGGTTGTGGGCGCAGGGTTTCTCGACATAGACGTGCTTGCCGGCATCGCACGCGAGAATTGTGGCTGGAGCATGCCAGTGGTCGGGGGTTGCGATCCAGACCGCATCAACGCTCTTGTCGTCGAGGACTTGCCGGAGGTCTTTGGTTGTCTTTGGATCCTGACCGGTCGCGGATTTGACCAGTTGAGCGGCCGACGCGGCACGAAGTTCGTCCACGTCGCATATCCAGGCAATCTGAACGTCGTCTCGACTCAGCAGCGTCTTGACGTGGCTCGATCCCATACCGCCGGGACCAATGACTCCGACCACGAATCGTTCGTTAGCTCCGGCTGCCCGCAAGGCGGCTGCACTTGCACTCCAGGCAACCGCTGCGCTCACGCCTGCTTGTTTCAGAAACCGGCGACGGTCTGGATTTGACATGGGAGATTTCCTGATGGCCTGGGTGTTCCGCACGAGTTGCGGCACGCGTCATCGTGATACCGCGCCACCATGATACCGCACTGGGATGCCTGCACCATCATTACGGTGCCATCATCGGGACGGATGGAAGTTCGCGGCTGACGACCGGGGCTTCCCAAGCTGATGTGGAGTCGCGAGAGTCATCTCGCGTACAATGCTCGACGGTGGTCGGCGTCGTCGCTGAGCCCTGCGAATGGATCGGTGCCGGAGAAGCTTTACGGAGGAACGCATGGAGGCTTGTGCATCGAAGGGTCGGAGCTGCAGCGGCCTCTTGTTTGTCGGCATCGTCATCGGGTTGGCTGGCTGCGGGGCGAAGCCGGATTCTGCGATCGATCAGGCCGGCAAGGAACAGCAGTCGCACTCAGCGAGCGATTCGACTCCTCCGGAGGCAATTCCGCCAAACGTCGAACAGCCACAAACGGCACCAGCGCAAACGGCATCCGGGGAATCCGCGCCGGGGGACTCGGGCGCGACGGTGCCCGAAGTCAGGACTCTGCCTGGCAACAAAAGCCTGTTTCCCGAAATGTCGGGAGCGGAACCGCCTCCCGCTCCAGTTCCGGAATTGCAGGCCAGTGCAGCGCAACCGGGCGCTGCGAACCACGGCAAAGCGCCGGTCGTTCACCGGGCTGCCAAGACGGAGCCCAAGCCGGCCGCTCCACTCAAGCTCTCGGATGAGCCGGCCGTTTCCGACCGGAGCGAGCCCTTTCACCGAATGAGTTTGTTCTACGCGACAGACCGTCAGCCCACCGAGACATCCGATGCTCCGGGGTTGTTTGCACTGTTCGGCCCGGTCATGGCTGCGGGCACAATTACATTGGTGTTTGCGATCGGCGCCTGGTTCTTTGCCCGTCGAATTACGCTGGCGGTTGTGTTGTTCGGCGGCGTGCTGGTCTGTGTCGGCTGGTTTCAGTCCCAGAAGATACAGCGGGAACGAAACGAGCGGCTGGAAAAGCAGGGCAACCGGCAATATGGGAGCAAGCGAAACGAAACGCCGCAGGGCTATCAGCTCGAAGTGGGCGTGTGTGAAGTCACAATCCCCGCAACGCATGAAAAAGGCAGGCTGGAAGCTCCTTCGGTGTTCAAGCTGGAATTCAGCGAAGATCCGCAGAAGCACTTGATGCTGCAGAAGATCGAGTGCGAACCGGAAGAGGTTTTCTATGGCCAACTGAAGGACTGTGTCGGGCGATCGAGAAACCAGGATGCCATGGTGTTTATTCATGGCTACAACGTGAAATTCGACGACGCCGTCCGGCGGACTGCGCAGATAGCTCACGACGTTGAGTTTGACGGAGCTCCGATTTGTTACAGCTGGCCATCGGTTGGCGGACTGGACCGGTACACGCTGGATGAAAGCAATGTCGAGTGGACGGTGGTTCACCTCGAGAGCTTCTTGAACCGTGTCGTGCAGGAGAGCGGAGCCAAGACAGTTCATCTCGTTGCTCACAGCATGGGCAATCGCGCATTGCTCCAGGCGCTGGAGCGGATGGCGCCGAGGCGGCAGGTTGCTGCGCCCGTGTTCGGTCAGGTCGTGCTTGCCGCTCCCGACGTGGATGCGTCGGCTTTTCGAGAACGGTATGCGCCGGCGGTCGTTTCACTTGCCAAGCAGGTTACGCTTTACGCGTCATCGGACGACCTGGCTCTTGTGGCATCGACGAAGGTCCACGGGTATACGAGGGCCGGGTTGGCGGGTGACAAGCTGATCGCAATACCTGGCGTTCAGACGGTCGACGTCTCCGGCATCGATCCCTCGTTCCTCGGGCATTCGTATTACGGGAACAGTCCGCTGCTGATCAAGGACCTGAGGGCGCTGGTCGAATTGGGCCGCACCCCGCCCGAGCGTGAATGGCTGCAGAAAATGCAGATGCCGCCGAGCGAGGCATGGTGGATCTTCCGCAAGAGCGACGGAGCGAAGGGCTCAGAAAAGGCAGACGTTAACGGCAAAACTCGATGACCGGCTCCCTGCCTCGGCAGCGAAAGGCGGCGATATCGAGGCGTGGAACTCAATCGGCGCATGAGCGCCGCGACGTATCCTGGGCGGGCGCCTGTAAAAAGAACCCAAAACGAAATCTACGGTTGCTGCTTGAGCGAGGTCTCATAGACACGCCCGATTTCCTCGGCGGGAAATGCGCGTGCGTAGAATGCGAAGTCATCGATCAGCCCGAGCAATTTCTCGTTAGCGATCGAGTAGTGCGGGTTCATTCCCAGGGCGAAATCCGTTGCGCTCGTGGCAAGCAGCTCGGGTACTTGCGCGGTATCCTTGAGTTGTCCGTTGACGTACAGGCGGAGCGCCGGACCTTCCTTCACAACGGCAACGTGGATCCATTTCTCGGGTTCGACGTCTATTCCTTTGGTGCCGAAGACCTGTCCTGCTTCGATGCGTGCGAACAGCTTCTTGCCGTGAATGCAGACGCGAATCGGATCATCCATGCCTGCGCGCCATGCGGAGACGATCTGTTGCAGATGATTGTCCGCGGGGTGGCCGGGGCGTACCCATGCGTAAAACGTATAGTCGCGTTTGGGGAACTCAGCCAGTCGATAGGTGATACCCGAGTGTTCGCCGTCGAACGTTACCGCCGCGCCGGAGTGGCCGAAGCGATCGATGCCCGGCTTGACGGCGGCGGCCGATCCGAGCAGGCCGAACTTGGGATCGCCGTTGCCGTCCAGCGGTGACGAAGTGATCAGACGATTTGGCCCCAGCTGGTAGAGCTGCATTAGCTTCTCGGCCTCATTGGGCAGTTGCTTATCAAACGAGAATGCTCTTGGGCCGAGATCGTTTGCTCGCGACCGTCCCTTTTCGTGTGCGGAAACGCTCCAGTAATAGGTCGAATCGGGATCCAGGCTCTGCTTCATGATATGGACTTCATCGCGGAGCCCTTCCGCCTTGTAGACGACGTCCTTGCCGGCGAGATCGCGGCTGACGACCAGCGAGAAGGTGCGTTGATCATCATTTACGCCGAACAATCCTCGCCAGACGAACAGCACTGGTCCGGGGGCCACGGCTTGAGTGGACATAGGACGTGACAGGATCGGGGGCGTCGGATCCGTGTTGACAGCTGGAATCCAGGCGGCGTAGTCATTGCCGTGGGCTCCGGCCGAGGCAAAGTCGCAGAGGACGATTTTCTTGCCGTCGGCGGTTGCGACTTTCCACATCTTGATCGGCAAAAAGGTGCCTGGCGCCGATGTGCCCGGTGCTGGTGCGGCCGCGGGCTCAATCTGCAGCTTGGACACATCGACAGGTGGAATGTCGGCCGTATCGAGGGAGTTGTAGTGCGGGTCGAAGGTCATGAGGAGCGGACCGGCGTACAGAGCGGCGCGGTTTGCGCGTGCAAGGGCTCCCGCCCAGTGTCGCGGGGTCATGTCCAGATTCAGTTCGATCTTATCGCCGTCTTTCCAGGATCGTTCAGCGGCGAAATAGGTTCCGCGTTGAATGGTGTCGGGGGCCGGGCAATTCTCGCCGTTGATCTTGATATCTGTCTTGTGCGACCACTGGGGAATTCTCAGGCGGAGCGTGAACTTCGACGGCTCCGGCAGGTGAAGCGTAATCGCGATCTTTCCATCGCAAGGATAGGCCGTTTCCTGGATCAGTTGCAGTGCTGAGCCGTTTGGCAGGGTCGTTGTCATCTGGCAAGGACCATAGAAGTTGACAAGCACTCCGTTAGCGTCCTGGACGATGCCCCATTCCGTGACGAATCCGATGCCGCGCGGAGCGTTGACGGAGCAGCAGTTCAGTTCGGGGGTGCCGGCGCGCGATTGAAATACAATCGTGTGCGCGGAGGCTTCGCGAGCCCCGTTGACGGGCGTGTTGTAAGTCCACCATCGTCCGCACGGGTGCTGAGAGCCGAGGACGCTGTTCCAGAGGGACATCTCCAGTTCGTCGGCTGCGCGCGGGTCGCCGGTCAGCTTCAGCATGTCGACCGACAGAGCGCACCAGGCGGTTGTGCAGCAGGTTTCGATTGCGCCTTCCTGGTAGGGATTTCCCACGGCTTGTTCTCCGGTCGAGAAACTGCCCGAGGGATGTCGGTCGAATTCCGCGATGCCTCGCCAGAGGTTCGTGAACGCCTTCTTGTAAACGGGGTCGCCGGTGATTCGATAGAGTTCCACGATGCCCTGCAGGTCGTGGAGGCTCTCCCAGCGAGGGCGCGGGATCTGATAGAAGGGCATGCCGCTGGCTCCGGCGCGCACGTAATCGCCCGACTTTTCCCAGTCTTTTTCAATCTCGCGCATCATCTGCAGGTAGATTTCGCGGCCGGTCAGCCTGTAGAGCTCACCCAGGCTGTGGATGATTGCCATGTTCATTTCATGCGAACCGGCGTCGATCACGCGTCGATCGGTATTCAAATAGGTCTTGCAGACGAGATCCGCTGCCCGTACGGCCGCATCAAGGGCTTTTGCATCGCCGGTCTCGCGATTCCACATAAGCAGGGCGAGCATGATGTGATAGTGACCCCACAGATCCCAGTTGCCCCGCAGGCGGTCGGCGGCCGGGAAGGGTCCGAGATATCCGTCTTCGGCCTGGGTCGCGATCAGGGCCGAGATCATGTGTTCGACATAGCTTCGCAGTCGGGCGTCATCCGTCATTTGCAGCGCAGGGATCGCGGACAACAGGTACTTGCCCACGAACTCGCCGGCCCACGGCACCAATTGCGGCACGGGTTTTCGATCCCGCACGCGGAACATATCGAGCATGCCCGGATTCGACTCGGGCGCGACCAGCAGCCACTGATCGACGTTGTTGCTTATTCGCTGGCCGAGCGGGCCCTGGAAAGTGAATTTCGCATGCGGGATCGGCTGGAGAGCCATCGTGCCCTTATCCGGCACAGCGGGCTTTGGCTGGTGTGACGCTTCCGCGGCTTCCGCGACACCTGAGGTGCTGATCGCCACACACCACACGGTTGCCGCCCAGAGGGCACTTGCGCAAAGCAACGATTTCATGGCGAGGATCCTATCTTTCCAGGGAGAGCCATCGAAGTCGCATCAGCCTACCATCAGCCGCCCCCGCCGTCTAATTCGAACACAGACACCCACCCTCCGGCCGTTTTGTCCGCACCGGACGCAGACACCCACTCTCCTCACGCCGGCGCCGTGTGGGTGTCTGTAGGCGGTACCGGCCGCCGTTGCTACGCTAGACATCCCCGCAGCGTTCGCGGCTTGGTCGAAAAACCCAGAAAAATTCCTCGAAAGCCAAGCCATGCGCAGTACGTGTCGCTCCCGCCGCGGGGAAGCCAATCTGACAACATCTCGCAAACCCTGAAATCTCAAGGCAACTCCGAACATCGCAAACGGCTCCCCCCCTGATCTGACCCGTTGCGTCGTCAGTTTTGAGGCAGTAGACTCTTCGAGCGGGCAACCACTCGGCCGTTGTCCAGGGCCAAAGTCCTGCGACAATCAATGGTGCTTGACTCTTTTCTGTAACCCAAGTCCGATTCAGGCTGCCATCATGCGCGGTAAATATGTCTGCTTGCTCTTGCTTACGCTCGCTTTCTCAGGCTGTACCGAAATGCGAGTTGAAGGCGATGCAAAAGTATTTCAGAGCTCTTCCCTAGGGTCGACAATTCGCATCGTTATCGGCTTAGGATTGATCGGATTGGGAATCACTGCTTTTGTTGGCAGTGTGTTGCCCGACCGAATGCCAAACAACCGCACTGTGAAACTCGGCGATAGGCTTTCTTCTGGACAGCGGGTAGGCCTGGCGCTTTTTGGTGGCGCTATGGGTTTCGTTGGATTATTCCTGGCTGCCATCTCACTCCTGTTTCCCAGCAAACTGCATGTGACTGTCTACCCTGATCGCGTCGCAATGGCATCCACATATTCGCAAACGGGTGGTAGAGAAGTCGTTGTCCCGTTTGCGGGACTGTCTGCTGTTGAACTACGCGATGAACCGGGTATCGTTGGAAAGACGAGAACATTTTTGGTGTTTACTCAGAAAAGCGGAAGGGTGATCAAGCAGGATGCGGGCAACAATGAAAGGCAAGCTGTGGAGACTATCCGCCAAACGCTTGCCGAGTATCAAAAGTCTGCTCCAGCCACCGAGAACAGCGTCGCTTCTGTTGCGCCTTCAAGTTCAACGGAAAGTGGTAGAGTTGAAAATCAGCGACCATTGAACTCTGGGGCCGTGCCGGCAGTCCGTCCATCTGGCCGCAACCATTCTCCAGCCCAGCCAACGGACAAAGAGTACCAACTCAAGCGATATGCCATCACAACTCTTAAGCCAGAAGGTTATCGCCTGGTTAGTCCTGGTGACTCATTTGCACCTGGCGATAAGCTAAAAGCCTGCTCGGGGAGAATGTGGTTTTTTGTGACCGTTGTTGCCGTCAATGACGATGGGACAATTACCTGCAACTGGGACGACTTTCCATCTTTCACTTACAAAATGATGCGTGAAGATCTAATCACTGTGGATGAGACAGCGTCAAGCAACACGACTGCGACAACTGGCTCACCGTCCCCTGCTATAGTTCCGCCTACCTTGCCTCAGCAATCTACGCAGCAATACGCCTTGAAGCGTTACAAGATAACCATCCCAATCCCAAGAGGTTATGCAATTGTCGGGGCAAGTGTAGAAGTGAAAGTTGGCTCTAAGCTGCAAGCATGTTATGCAGGGCATTGGGAGTATGTAACCGTTGTCGCTGTAAATGAGGATGGAACGATTACTTGCAATTGGGACAATTGGAAGTTGTTTACATACAAAATGGTGCGAGAAGATCTAATCGTTGCAGAGCAAAATGGTCATTAGGCGTGACGGACAGTTGTTCGAAGGTTTACCTTTGTCATATTGGGACAGATGGCTATTGGAATGTCAGGCTAGATTTGGCCCAGCGCCCCGCGATTTCGATGTCGCCGCGCTCAGGATGCTACTTGTCAATCCACCATGGGTTACAAAACTTAGGTTCGGTGACGTCTTAGCCAAGTTGGTGCAAAACAATACCCTTTGCGGTCTGTTCAAAACCGGAATTGTTGTTTGGGGGCATGTAATTCAGGCCAACGAAGAACTATTCACACCCTCACCTTCCCTCGACTCGTATACGTATGATCGTGCAGGCGAGGTCGTTTTTGAAGTACATGGCGGCACACTTGGAACTCCTTTAGAACTTGAACGCGTTGCCAAGGAGTTAGGTAGTTTGAAGTACTCTGATGATCTGGATTCCGAATTGCAACCGTGGGCAGACTATTTGACTGCCGAGACCGTAAGGGTTGTGGGGTGGCAAGTTCCGACAAAGCTAACTGCATCAACAACTTGTTTTGTGTCTACCACACTCTTCCGACGTAGCCACTTGCCAACCGGTGTTTTGCAGCAATCGCTTCTTCCGCTTGTCGTCGCGACAAAGCAGCCATACTTTGCGATGCCCCTACCCAAAGAGTACTGGCCGCAAGATTTGCTTCAA
>CAIPEB010000728.1 GCA_903863885.1 uncultured Planctomycetaceae bacterium
GCTTGATCATCTCTCGGTAATGCATCAGCGCCTGGGCGTTGAATACGATGGCCGCCAGATGGTTCTCTTCCGTGTCGCCAATCATCCATTGCAGCAAGTGGCGATACAGCGACGCCGTCATCTCGCTGAACGGCTGGCCCAGCTGCCAGTTGTGGGGACCGTACTTCACGGCGCCTTTGCGCATGTGCTCGCCGACCTCGAGCAGAGCAAACGGCGAAATGTAGTCGGGCCGCGGTTTCAAATCGCCACGGTCACGCACGGAGCCAGTGGCGAACTCCCGCCGCTCGCCCGAATCCTTGATATTGAATGTGTTCATTTTTCCCGCCTCCGCTTGAGAACCTTGTAGCACGGGACCCACCCCGGCAGCCCGTGGATGGTGGTGATCGGCTTGCGCCCCACCGCCAGTCGCCCCTCCCGAGCGGTCACCCGTAGGGTCTTTCGTCGCACCACTCTTGAAAGCCAAGGCCGGAGCTCAGATCGCTGTGGGCGGTTCCGGCTCGGTGACGATCCATCGCAACGGCTCGGCCACGGAATCGATCACGGCTCACCTCAACTGGCTGGACGGCAACCAGGCCGTGACCGCCAACTCGGAACTTCTCATTCAATACTTTCGCGACGAAGCGAAGTGGGTCATCGTCGGCGCGGAGTGCACCACCTGATGGGAACTCGCAACCGGATGTCGGTGGCCCGCTGCTGCTGCAACACCTGCAACTGCAGCTACGAGGCAGCCGACGGGAACGAATGGGGGCCGGACCCCTTCGACACGCTGGATGCCGGTTGGGTGGCCAAGTGGCCGGCCTACGACACGTTCTCTGCCAGTGGCGGCCGCCTCATTAATAGTGCCGTTGCCAATCCCAACTCCGGCACCTGGTCCGCGCTGCAGCGCACGGCGTCGATCACTCCGCTAGGCCTGAAGATCATCATCGAAAGTCAGGTCTACAGTAATCCCTATTCGGCGACCACCGGGATCATCCTCACGGACGGCTTATCCTTTCGTTTGTTTGCCCGCTGGAATCTGGGTGGGATCGGCCTGTATGCCTTCGGCACCTATTACACCTTTCCCAACATCGCCGTGCAGAGCGGCGACAAGCTCTCACTCAAGCTCTGCCACACATCGGGCTACCAGTACAAGGCCTGCTACTTTCGCAACGAGACGCTCGTGTTCGAGGCCACGGGCTCGTACGCCTTCGCGGCGACGGAAAAGTACGGCGTAGTGTCGACGACGGGACCAGGCGGCACGTGGCCGATCATTAACGGGACGTGGGACAACTTTGTATGCCACATTGGGAATCCCTGATTTGCGACGTGACGGATAGTGGGTGTACCGGCGTCGTGGAGCCTCGCACTCGCCGTGTGAGAACCGGTGCGCACCTGCAGCACATACTCAAGACGCACTGCCGCGAGTGTCCGCAGCATCCGTGTCTGGCGTCGCAACCGTGTGGACACGAGGATCGGTTGCGACTGCTGGAAACCGTCTGCCCCCAGGGCAAATGGACTGAGCACGTCCGCTGGGTGCGCACCGTTGATCGCACGGCCGCCGTGGAGAAACTGATTGCAGCGATTCCGGCAGAGGTCACGGCGGTAGCCGGCGTGCCGCGTTCCGGGATGGCGGCAGCGGGACAGATCGCCGAATCGCTGCATATAAAGATGTATGCGCTCCACGAGCGATCGGGACTGGTCGAGTTGCCGTCGGGCCTGCGGTTCGACGCGGAAAAACCGGACGACGGCACGCTGCTGGTCGTAGACGATACGGTGGCTTCAGGGCTGTCGATGTGCGGGCTGCGTCCCCGGTTGCGAGAACTGTCCCAGCAGCGTCGCGTGCTCACAGCCGTGGTCTTTGCCTCCCCGGAAGCCGCTCACGCTGTGGACCTGTATGCGGAACTATTGCCGCTGCCTCACTTCCTAGAGTGGAACTTTTTCAATTCCCTGCACGTGCAGAGGGCGGCATTCGACTTCGACGGGATTCTCTGCGAGGACTGCCCCGTCGAGGATGACGACGACGGATCGCGGTATGCCAGGTTCCTGGAAACGGTCAGACCGAAGTATCTGGTCCGGTCCTGTGAAATCCCGCTGATCGTGACCGCGAGACTGGAAAAGTATCGGGAACCGACGGAAGTGTGGCTGCGACGCTATGGCGTCCGCTGCCAGCAACTCGTCATGGGACCGTGGGCCACCAAGGACGAACGCACGCGTGGATTTGACGCGGGTGCGTACAAGGGCGCGGCGTATCGGGATTCGGATGCGACGATATTCGTGGAAAGCTGTCCGATTCAGGCTCGAGCGATTGCGGAAGCGAGCGGGAAACGCGTGATCTGTCCGGCGACAGCCGAAGTAATCGAAGGTCGGAAGCCAACCAGGACAACTGTGACGATTCCGGATCCGCTGAACTACGACACAGCCGCTCCTCATCTCAATCCCGAATATCAGTCCACCGCCCCGTGGCGATGGGTGACGACGAGCGACCTCATTGACGCCACTCGCAGCCTTATGTCCCAAGTTCCACCCGTGCTGGCTGGGATCGTCGGGATTCCCCGCTCGGGCATGATTCCCGCGTCGGTGCTGGCCACCTGGTTGCACTTGCCGCTGTACGAGTTGGCCGAGGACGGACCTCGGCGGCTGTATCACGGCTGGCGTGGCGGACAGATCGAGGCGCCCACCGACGCTCCCTTCCTCGTTGTGGACGACACCGTCTACAACGGCTACGCGATGCACGCCGCTAGACAGCGAATGAATGGCCGACCTGCGATTTACGCTTCTATATATGTGCGTCCAGCACAGACGCAGCACGTCGACATCTACGGCGAAATCCTGCCCAGCCCGCATCTGCTCCAGTGGAACCTCGTCAACAGCGACATGATCACGGGCCGCGTGCAGAATCCGCACGTCGCTGGCGGCTTCGCCTTGGACCTCGATGGCGTGATCTGTGAGAACAACCCGGTCGGCGACGACGATCCCGGCTACGAAGCGTGGCTATCAAA
>CAIPEB010000729.1 GCA_903863885.1 uncultured Planctomycetaceae bacterium
CAAGCACGCTGCTCCGACCTTTTGCTACCACAGCATTTTTTCGCCCCCGGCTCCCTTCACTCCAGCTGAGGGACGTCGGGGGCGAAAATTAATGCGGCCCATTTTGCTACAGCGTTACCCACGAATTCTGCGGAAGAGCCTGAAAACAAGGAGGGCTGCAAGGGTGTCTACGCATGTGACCTATCAGCGAATCGAAAGGTCTGCGAGTCGTTGCAGACATTAATGCGACTACCGGCGGGAAAACCCTTCATCGATTGACGCCAAACGTGTTCGCAACACTTCGTCCCAAGCGAACAGGTTGCTAATCTCATCGGGCCACGGGGCGGGCAGGCGGAATGAAAGTCCGCGGCCCCGATCCCTGGAAGAGACCGGCGGCCGCGACATCTCATTCATTCCGAGGGCTGGTTGTCGTCGGCCGATGTATCCGCATCATCGGCCGAATCGTCGTCCTCGTCGGCGGAGAAGAGGGCTTCGAGGTGGGCGGAGATGTCGCTGTCTTCTTCGTGCTCATCGGGGGCGGAGCAGCGTGCGCCGAACTCGGCAAACATGATCGCTTCTTCAGCGGGTTCGTTGCCGAAAGCAATCGACAGCATTGCGGGGAAGTAGTGATCGAGCATGGCCATGGTTGTGCCGATGCAACGGTCCGCCACGACCGGGTCCAGGTTGCCGCCGGTCAGAATATGAGCGACTTGATACCGCAATTCACCGTCATTCATGTCCAATTCGAACTTGCCGACCCTCAGGCCGTAGTTGGCCCGGGTCACAGCTTCGGCAATCGCCCGCCGGGCCCCCTCGGGCATTACTACGGGTGCGTATCCGAAGATCTGAAACATCTCGAATTCCGTCTCGACTTTCATCACGACGTGATAGGCAGCGACCCGGGTCTTGAAATCGGCCGAGATCGTTTCTTCCTCGCCTCGTTGGCGATACCTGTAGTCCTGCTCGTCCATCAACTGGGTCAGTTGCTGAAACGCAAGACTCATTGCGGAACTCATAGTCATGCTCCTGGTCGTAAATGGGTTGTAGGCGTGCTTAAGTCGACGGTGAACTGTTCAACCGTCGATCGCTCGCCCATCGAACACTTTATTGACTCACGTGTTGAGTCGAGCGGGCAGTTACACATATGTGACGTTGGCTTATACGCGGCAGCTCGGCATTTCTTCACGCAGATTTCTGCGCGCGTCGAGCGACCTGCGAAGAAACAGAATCGGGACATCAGTTCAAACAACCGCAGTAGGGCGTCATCACTGTGCACGAGGAAGGCGGCAAGATCTCGAGCGAAATCCGCCGTCCCTTCCATGGCATACTCGTCCGAGATCCGGCGGCCGCTGCAGGCCTGCATCTTGCGAGCTCCCGCCGTGGTCGAGTGGTGCGTGGCAATTTCGCTGGCGAAAGTCACCAAGCGTTAGATCCGGCAACGGGCCGACACGGCCCGGTGCCGCCTGCGGTTGAGCGCATTCAGATTCGCCAATCGTCATTTCGAACGAACGGAGAACCTCGGCCGAAGAGACGCCGAGGTCTTCATAGCCAGACAATCTACGTCAAGCTCGGGGGCGCCGGATGGATCGCTCGATTGCGATATTTGTAAACTGTGGTCCACACATCGTGAAGCGCCGCCAAGTAGCCTTCGTCCGGCGCTTGGTTCTCTTCCTCGTACCTTCCTGCTTCCGACTTGAAGTTGTCATAATCCGTTTCCTCAGCCAAAGCTGCGACGATCTTCTTCCAGACCGCCTTGTGCACGAAGATCCGATAGCGATAGTCAGTCCCCGCGTTTGCATAAATCTCGTTGTGTTTCAGCTCTTTCTTAAATCGCTTCCTGAGGTTCACGAGATGGCTGTGCCATCTGGACCGGACCATGATCCGATCGACATCGAGCGGATTGCCATGACTGCCATTACCTGTGCGGGCACTGGTCGCACTGAAAAAGCCGTACTTCGTGAATAGCCACATAAACAGTTCCTTTCTGGGAAACAGAAGACGTTACCTCGACGCAAGGCCCCCATCGGTGCCCATAGCCGAGGCATGCTGCGCTTATTACAGATCTTCTTCACTTTCGGGCCTAAACCTGTCGTCCGGCTCCGCATCGGGATCTGGAACGTAAGGCTTGGGAACCCGTAACGATCGCCCTGTCTCGAGCCGTTGCTCGTCCTTTTCTCGTTTCAGATCTTTGAATATGTCCCGCAAATCACGACTTAGCTTGCGAGCCTGCGAGATCGGCATGAAGACATTGAAAAGCCTGAACGGCTGATCGGCATAAGGACAAATTGTCAGCAGGACAATCGGCTCCTTCTCGCAGTGTCCAAAATTGGCTCCTTTGTAGGTAATAGCTTGGCCGTGTTGGTCCATTTTGTCCGACATCTGATTCCTTCTTACAAAAGGAAGAGAAAGCTGAGGCGGCCCGCCGGTCGGGGGCACAGCTTCCGAGGCCGATGCTTCGACTTGAAATCGTTGCGGCGAGCGATGTGCTTGTCCTCACTGGAGTGGAGTGGATATGTCGTTTCGCCCGCCGCAAGGAGTTGTCATGCCACGATTCGCTGCACCTTGAGGATTTCGGCCACGTCCCGGTACATCTTCCTGGTCTCGACGGGTACCTCGGAGACAGAGGGAGCCAGCACGCAGGTGCTGATCAGTCTTCCAGCCTTCGTTCGATACGTCACTCGGTAGTTCATTGGGTTCTCCAAGGTGAAAGAGCGGTCGTGGCTGTTAATTTCCAAAGATCTATACGCGCGACGTCCCGATTCTTTCACGCCGGGGAGGTACGATCGGAAACAGGCGACGAAGACAGCCAGCAGGAGCTTTTGCTCCACTCGGATTGCTCAGTGACCGCACGGCTTCGACGGGCCCCAACGGCGGCACGCCGGTGCTGGCGGTCACTCCAACCCCCGTTTTGCCCGCTGCACTTTTGCGACCTCCTCGAGAGCTGCGAAAACCCCGACTGCGTCGATTTGAGAAGAACGCTGTCCATGAGTACGCCGGTACTCTTCAGTTTCAGCAGCCGCCAGCCTCGCAAATCGCTTTTTCGCAAGCTTGAGATCGCGAAGAAGTCCGGCGGACTCTTCGACGATGCTTTGCATTTGCACTGGACCGGGGGCCAAGGCCCATCCATGCAGCTCTTCGCACACTTCCTTTGCAGTTCCAATGCGCAGCCAACTGCAGTAGGCGTCCTCGTTTTCTGTCTCGTAATCATGCTCCACGCCGGCTAGATATTCCCGGATCCCTTGCAGCAGCATCGAGGCGGTGTGACATGAAAGCGGAAACGGGTGCGCGTGATCGTTACCGCCCGAAAGCCAGCAAATCCCGTCCATCGAGGAACCTCCCGTTCAAAAAAGAGCCGGTGGATTTGATGCGACCTACGTCGCCTGCAAGAATTGCGCCCCGAATTCGCTCAGGGCACCGCAACAATTGCGCGGTTCGGCGTGTTCGCTTCGCCTGTTCGGGCGGGGCGCGCTAGTCGGCAAACACAGGGTATTTGTTGGCCGCAAGCGGGCCGTAGCCGACCATCTCCAGTGCCGTGATCAACCCCGACCTTCCTCTTGCACAATTCTGGCGGTGATCCGAGTCGACGAGGACAAACCTGGCGCTGCTCCTCTCTGCCAACTTCCTGCTATCGTCCACGGATATCAAGTTGTCATGAACGCCATGGACGATTACGTCTCTCGAATGGCAGGAGTCGGCGGCGCCGAAGACTCTGTAGGCGGGGGCCAGCAGAATCCGCGGGGTTTCCCCGCATTTCAGGTTCATGGCGACTGCGCCACCTCGAGAAGAGCCCACGATCACATCGGGTTGAAATTCGTCAAGTTCCCTCTGGGCAGTTGCCGTTGCCCTGCGGAGCGACCAGTTGTCGAGGGCGGGCTTACGAACCTGATACCCCCAGGACTTCAACGCCAGTTCTTTGGCGGATCCCTGCGAGCACCATCCATGCAACAGCAGAATTCGAGGGCTACTGGCGAAAGACGACATGCTGACCTGCTTTCCACCCAATCGTCTTGGGATGTGCTGTTTGGAGCGAGTCAAACAGCGGACAGAGAAACCAGAAACTGGACGTCAAGGCGAGCGGTTAACCGTTCTTGCACACAGTTAGTACGCGGCCGCGCAGAGTTCTTTCACTGAATTCCAAGAGCTCTTTGCGGCAGTCGTACGCAGTTGTTGCGAATCCGCACGAAGATATTTTCCGGCCTTCCGCCAAAACGCCGTGAATCCAAAAGCCGGCACACAGGACCGGCGGCCTGCTCGCGACATAGTCAGCCGCATTGCTCAGTCCCGCTCGGGTGTGCGGAAGACTCCGTCTTCTCGCGCCGGCAAGCTTCGACTTCCGCGACAGCCAGTCGCCCGAATCGTTTCCTTTGCGACTTACATTCCTTTTCGAGTTGGCGGAGCCATCTGATGGTGCCGCGCAAGTACCCTGGATCGACGGACACCGCCCAGGCACGTAATTTTTCACATACTTCTCGGGCCGTGACGGTTCGCATTACGCAGGAAACAGCGTCCAATTTGCCACCTGCATACAGGTCGGCTGTAGCATCGATGTATTTGCTGATTCCAATCTCAAGCATCCCGGAGGCGTGAATCGAAAGCGGAAACGGCCGCTCGTGATCACAGCCATCGGTGACCCTGCTCATCTCGACCATGGAGGAGTCTCCTCGAAAAAGTGGGGTGGGAATCGTTTGAAGTCGCCCGTAAAGACGATTCACGAAGACCACTCAGGGCATCGCGACGGGCAGGCGGTTTGCCGTGCATCAGATCGAGACTCGTCAAGATCGAATCACGCGAGCCCGTAAGCAAAGTGCATGGGTCGGTCGCCTGTCGGAAGATTCCGCACAGATGTATTACGCTGCTGATGCGATTTTTTTCACCAATTGCGGCCTGAGAGCGGGCGATGGTGAAGGCAGCGACGAACTGGGGGAGTGCCGACGCCGTAAATGCAGCGTCACTTTCAGCCGGGAAAATCAGCGGATCGTCTGCGGATCATCGGATCAGGCGATTCGCATTCAGACCCAAAGAGTTGCGGCCGCGGAACGGTCATATCCGGGTAGGCAACGTTTCGCCGAAAACCTGCCCGGATTTGCGCAGTACATCATTCCTCGGCACTGCCGACAATGTCTTCGAGCACAGGCGCCAGGCCGGTCGGGAGATCTTCAGGCAACGCCTTTTCGGCCCAGCCCTTCCATTTTGCGACACTTGCCGGGTCATCAGCCTTCGCGGCACGGAAGTCTGTGAGCAGAGCTTCGGGAAACGGGTCGCCCAATTCCCAAACTGCAACGGGCCGACAAATGATGCCGCATTCTTGCGGTAGGGCTCCGCTCAGTCGAACCCGACCTTTTGCACTCACGCCGTCGTCGCGCAGCATCATGAACCGTGACGCTTGAATTGTGCCGTGCGAGTCCAGCAACAACAGACGCACCAGCGTTCCGGGCTTCCACTTCTTTGGGCTGTGCAGCGTGAGCCATTCGGAGCCGTGTTCCCATGACAACAGGATCGACAGGTTTCCGTCGTCAAACAGCGTCCGGCGCGATGCGTGTTCGGCTGTTTCGGTCGCCCCAGCCGCTCCAGCCGTCACGAGGATCGGGTTCAGCGTCTCACGCGTGTAATAGAAAGCGTCCTCGAAACTCGCAGACACCTGTTCGAGGGCATGACCGAGGCTCGCCGACAGTCTCTCCACCCAGTTGACCACGGCAATATCCGCGCTCATCCACTGCACCAGCCACAGCGAACGCTTGCAACGGTCGACCTGCAGGTGGAAATCAATGTCCCTTTTGTCAGCCCCGGTCAGAGTTCCTCGGGTGTACTGAAAAAGCTGCCACTTGGAGGGATACCAGACGTTCGCCCGCACCCGGTCCCACAGTTTTCTTGCTTCAGTGCTGTCTTCGATCGCCTTCCGCTCTTCGTTGGTAAGGTCCTCGCGCAGAATTGCCCGGTACATGCGCGACACGGATGGACAGCCTGCCGGAACCAACGAGGGGGCGCCCTTGGACCGCCACTCCTGACGGTCTTGTGCCGCAGAAGCTTGCAGCATATCGATAAGCGATTTGCCAGTCATCTCGGAATATCTCCTCACGCTAAACGCGTTTTTCGGTATCTCGATCAGCCACACTGCATTCCCTTGCCGCGCAAACACAGCTCCAGGGAAGCCACCGCATACTTGTGCCAGTTGTGAATTGTGCTGACTGCGTATTCCAAGAGGTCGGCAATCTGTTGAAGGGTCATGCACTCCCAGTATCGGCACCAGATGACCTCTTGTTGATGGGGCGGCAGATCGGAAATACAGTCGTCGAGCATTTGTTTTTCCTCATCCGCGATGCACAACTCCAACGGAGATGCTTGACGCCCATCTGCCACAATGTCAGCCGGCGAGACTAAGCCCTCTTCAGCCGTCTCGACCGCGTTGAAAACTTGCTGCAATCTCCCTTCCCGACGTGCAAAAGTACTGCATACATTGAACGTGATTACTCCCAGCCAAGGGAGAACACCTTTATTGTTGGGATGTTCAGGATCCCATCGAGCTTCTTGCCTACGCAATGTTCGTTCGACGAGAATGATGACCTCATGAAGTACTTCATGAGGATCCACTTTCGCCAGCCCCCACTTTCGCAATCTGCTTTCCGCACGCGCGAGGATGTGGTTTCCGTGCCGCTCGAACAGCGTGTAAAACGAGGCGACATCTTCTCCATTACTGTCGTAAAAAGCCGTAAGCAACTGTTCGTCAGTCATCTTCACGGTTCCTGCATCATGGGTAGCTCTCACCGAACTAAAGTACCGCGATTGTACTGCCGTAACTGGGGCAACTCCACGGTCTCCTTCATCGGAGCGACACCGTCCCACCGAATTTGCGCACGGGGTGTCAAGGTGCCATCGACAGACCTGCACCGAAACTGACCCTGCTCATCAATCGAAACCCGCCGACTCAGAGCGACGGGTGTGTTCAGCCAACTCTTGACATTGCTTCTCTGCCTCTTCCTCAGCTTTCCCGCGATCCTCGACAGCCCCTATCGACTGTGGGGCATCGATCAGCCTATTTCTGATGTCCCAACCTTCTCCTGCGGATGCTGGATGCCCCCTAACGCTGTATTTTCGCAGCGGACTCATGATCGTCGTCCTCGAATAATCAGCAAAAGACACGTCGCCCCCACCGGGCGCCGTGTTGCTCAACGACTGGCAGCTTCTCAAGGTATGTACGTTTCACCGGCGGAATTTTTCACTGACCCAGTTCTTTTCTTCTGTTGGCCCCGATTACCAGCGGATTTTCCAAGTTTCAGAGCGCCGTGAATTCAGACGGAGCAGTTCACAAAGGGACGCCCCTGACCAAGCCCCCCCTGGGGGCACCGAGGGATGCAAGCAGCGTCGCCTGCGATAGAAGACGCCGACCTGGCCGAGTTGAGAGTCGGCATCAACAACCGCCCGAAATTCGCTCGGAGCCAGATCCATGGCTCGGCACACAGTCGTCGTTTCTCAACGAAGCAGCTAACTCCACTCGCCTGTGCACGCTCCGTCTTCGAGGTCACGGATCGCGTTCTCCTGAAACGGAGAAACCTCACTTCGCTGGTAGAACGGAGACCCGGACCCGAAGGAAGGCCCCGATTCGTGCGACGATGGGCCGCTCAGTTCTAATTCGATGCTCTTGCGCCAGAGCCTGTCGCGAACCCCCTCGTATTCGGCATTGGTCGGAGTGCGATCAAGGTATTCATGAAATACTCGGTGGGCAATCGTTCTGAGGGACTTCGGGGAACAAGTTGTGCACCGTTCCGCCCGAAGACGGCGACGGCAGATCTCACGCAGCACACGTTCAGGAACCATGGTTCCTTCCTTTCCTTTCGATGAGTTTCAGCCACTTCCGCGCCCGGCTTCGCAATATGGGATGGTGGCCCTTACGGAGGCCCCTCCATAATTCGTTCGGCCTTCAAGACTTCGGCTTCGTCACTCGGTAGTTCATGGGGTTCTCCAGGGTGCAAGAGCGGTCATGCCTGTTAATTCCCCAAGATCTATACGCATGGCGGCTCGTTTCTTTCGCGCGAACTCGTTGCGGAATGCGCGTCTCCAAGAGAGAAAGACGACGCGCGATGCCCGTGATCTCGACGAGACAATCTGGTCGTTTGTCGGGCGGCACATTTCGGGTTATAAGAAACAGCAGTCTTTCGAGTGCGGCCTGCTGGGGTTTGAGTGCGCCGAGCAAGGAAACTGACGGCGGGGTTTTCAGGGAATTGAGCGATGAAGGACTTCGACGAGTACTGGAAAAACTACTGGGATAACGTCGACTGGCTGATGGGAGAGAGTCCTGCGGGAACGATGGCTCCGCTCACTGGACCAGCGCCCTGGGTTCCGGAAAGCCAGGCCTGGGAACAGCTCGTCCGGGACGGCCGGCTGCGGCAACTCTGCCGGGAAGCGGTCGACCGAGGAGATGGGGACCGACTGTTTGAGGTGTCGCAGCGACTGCAGCGGGACGGTCTCGAACAAAAGGTCGGCTGTTTGTATCTGCAGTCCGCTCCCACTCCCGCAAACTACAACCATGCGGACAGTCCCTTGCGGGCGGATCGACCGCTGAGGACCATGCGGGCCGCTGTGCTGGGAGCGCGTCTGGCTCTGGCCGCGCTCCGTAGTGATACCGAGAGCCTGAAAACGCTCCCGGGCCAGGTGGCACACCTGTTGAATGACGCACTCATCGAGTACGGGGCTGGCAACGTCGTCGACAGCCACCATGCGATTCGGACGCTGCCCGACTGGCGCGGACGCGAGCTGGATTCGGACAGCCTGGCAGACGCCTGCTTCCTGGCGCTGCGGGCGGAGCATGGAGACGACTGCCGAGTGGCTGCGGCACGCGACTGTGTGCGTTCGCTGCTGAGGGAATCACGCAAGCCGCTCAGCCCCCC
>CAIPEB010000730.1 GCA_903863885.1 uncultured Planctomycetaceae bacterium
AAGGGCGATCCGGTGCTGTATCTCTCCAATCCGGCGGGCATCGATCCGGCAACTCGACGGGCAATGCTGGATGGAGTGAACGAACTGAACTCGATCGAGGCGGAAGCCTGTGCCGATCCAGAAATCCAGGCCCGGATCTCGCAGTACGAAATGGCGTTCCGCATGCAGACCTCGGTTCCCAGCCTCACCGATCTGTCGGATGAATCGCAGGCTACGCTGGAAATGTACGGTATCAAGGACAACCCGACCGACGGCGGATTCGCCCGCAATTGCCTGCTGGCCCGGCGCATGGCGGAACGCGGAGTGCGGTTCGTTCAACTGATGCACCGCGGCTGGGATCAGCACGGCAACCTGCCCCAGCAGATTCGCGGTCAGTGCAAGGACGTTGATCAACCGACGGCCGCGCTTGTCCAGGATCTGAAACAGCGCGGACTGCTTGAAGATACGCTGGTGATCTGGGGCGGCGAGTTCGGCAGGACCGTGTACAGCCAGGGCACGCTGACTAAGGACAACTACGGACGGGACCATCACGGCCGCTGCTTCACGATGTGGGCCGCAGGCGGTGGCTTCAAGCCGGGTATCGTGTTCGGCGAGACGGACGACTACTGCTACAACATCGTGGAGAACCCCGTCCATGTGCACGATTGGAACGCCACGATTCTGCACTGTCTCGGTATCGACCACCTCAAGCTGACCTATCGGTTCCAGGGACGCGACTTTCGGTTGACCGACGTTCACGGCAATCTGGTCAAGGAACTACTGGCCTGATTCTCTGCCTGATCGTTAAAGTCAGCGGTTCTCCGTCCAACGGGTGGGTCCGGTTGCAACGACGGTGACATCTCTATTGATTTTGTCTCGGGTGAGGATGCCGATAATTGCATCGAGGAGGCACAGGGATGGGCCTCCCGCCGCCTGAACGAAAGCCATGGATGGTGCGGTCATGTTGGTATCGTTGTCTGCGGGGTCCGCGGCGCGCATTTCGTCGACGTTTTGTTCCCGTTGGTTCATCAGTGCCGTCTCGCTATTGCTTCTGGCCGTGGTGATCCCGAGTCGGATTTCGTTGGGACAGTCGGAAAGTGGTTCGCTTGTGGATGGTGGGCAGGATCCTCGCCTGCAGAGTCTGTCAGAACCCGCCAACCTCCCGCGCAAGACGTTGTTTCAGTGGAGCTACGGCACCAGTTTCGGCGGCGGCGCACCGCTGGACGAACCGCTGGTTTCAGACCGGCCTAATTTCACTCAGTCATCCACGACGGTCGGCCGTGGCGTGTCCCAATTCGAGATGGGGTACACCTATATTCAGGACGACAAACCGGGGGTGGACGCCGATCATGAAACCGCCGTGACTTCACATCGCTATCCGGAACTGCTGGCCCGACTCGGGCTTTTTGCGGATTGGTTCGAACTGGAATTAGGGTGCAACTACGCACACGACTTGCCGGGGGAATCTGTGCTTCCAGGTCTTCACGGCGGCCAGGATATCTACGTTGCAGCCGCAATTGCCGTTACGCCTCACGAGGGAATCCTGCCCGAAATGGCACTGATTCCCCAGGTGTTTCTGCCGACGGGGGCAGAGGAATTCACTGCGGACGAATTCCTGCCGGGATTGAACTGGGTCTATTCGTGGGAGGTCACTGACCGTGTTTCTCTGGGCGGTTCGTCGCAGGCGAATCGGGCCGTCGATTCGGACACCAGCGAAGCCTACACGTTATTGGCCCAGTCTTTCTGTGTACAAGTGGAGTTAACGGAGCATCTCGGTTCTTTCTATGAGTGGTACGTTTTTGTTCCGGACGGCGCGGATTCCGAACAGACCAAGCACTTTCTCGACTCCGGGTTCACCATCCCCGTCACGTTAAATCTCCAATTCGACGTTCGGGCCGGCTTTTCTTTGAGCGACTCGGGCGACGACTTCTACACGGGTGCGGGGCTTTCCGTGCGGCTGTGATTCGCGGCCGGAACGGGGGATTTCAGCCTGTCTTCCGCAACTCGGCGCCCCGGATCTCCTCGGACTGGACTCTGCTTTCTGCAGCGGCGCGCTGTTATGATGGGGCAACGGGATCTGGTCTTTGGATTCTCGACCCGAGGCGGCTGACTAATCGTATCCCGACGTTCTTCTTGATTTCTCAACACGCAGTCGCGCCGTGCCTGACTGGCTGCAAACATCGCTTCGCTGCAAACGGCCGATGTGAGGTGACGCAATGCCGTATCTTGATGAAGAATTTGTATTTGGGGTGTTTGTCTTCACCATCGTCACCGGCTTGTTGCTGATCATCCCCGTGGTCTTGATCGTCATGCTGACGAAACTCCTGCAGCGGCAGCGGGACGGTCAGGAAGGCATCCTCTCGCTGCTGCGGAATCTGGAACGCAAGCTCGACTCGACGGAGGCCGTTCTCCGGGAAATGCGGAGCGGTCGGGATGCGGCGGCACCTGCCGGAGGCGAATCTGCAACCGTCCCGCCCGCAACGGGCGAAGTTCCTCCCGTCGTGGTTCCGCCGGTCGAAATCGAAGAGACAACGATGGCCGAACTCGTGCCGGACATTCGGCCGTTCGCGCCCGAGACGGTCAAATCGCCTTTCGCCGGTTTGCCCGTGGCTGGACTCGGCGGGGAAACGCCTGCTCCGGCCGCGTTTGAGCAGCCGTCGCAAGCGGTTCGATCGCCCTTCGTGCCGGCTGAACCGAGGACGCCGAGTCGATTCGAGACCGCGGCAAAGGAAGTGCTCACGGGTATCTGGAACTGGATCGTGGTCGGCGAAGAGCATCGGCCGTCCGGCGTGTCGATGGAGTTCGCCGTGGCCAGCACTTGGCTGCTGCGCATCGGCATTCTGATTCTTGTCATGGCGATCGTGTTCTTTCTGAAGTACTCGATCGAGCGAGGCATGATCGGCCCGACGGCTCGCGTCGCGCTGTCGATCTTCGCCGGGATCTCGATGATAGTCGCCGGCGTGTTGATGCTGGGAAAGAAGTACAACGCCTTTGCCCAGGGGTTGCTTGGCGGCGGAATCGCGACGCTGTACTTCAGCATCTTCGCGGCGTTTCATATTTTCGACTTGATCGAAATATACACCGCGTTCGCGCTGATGGGGTTGATCACGGTCTGTGCAGGCGCGCTGGCCGTCAAACTCGACTCGCTGACGGTGGCCGTGCTGGGCATTCTCGGCGGATACGGAACGCCCGTCATGCTCTCGACCGGCACGGTGGATTTTGTCGGGCTGTTCTCCTATCTCCTCGTGCTGGGGATCGGAGTGCTCGGAGTCAGTTATCGCAAGAACTGGAGACTGCTGAATTACCTGAGTTTTCTCGGCACTTACACGCTGTTTTTCGCCGCAATGCAGGATTACCAGCGGGAAAACTTCTGGCAGGTGTTTCCCTTCCTGACCGCTTTCTTTGCCCTCTTTTCCACGGTGACATTTCTTTTTCACGTCGTCCACCGCTCCAAATCGACGCTGCTCGAAGCTCTGGCTTTGCTGGCCAATGCAGCAGCCTATTTCGCGGTCAGTTACGGGCTCGTGGATGGTGCTTTCGGATATCGCTATGTGGCGATCGTTACGGTGGCCCTGGCGGTCTTCTACATTCTGCATGTTTACTGCTTCCTGATTCTCAGGATCGCCGACCGCGAGCTGATGTTCTGCTTCATCGGCCTGGCGGCGTTTTTCCTGGCCGTGAGCGTGCCGCTGGTCCTGTCCAAGCAGTGGATCACGGTCAGCTGGGCGATCCAGGCGCTGGTGATGCTCTGGATCGCGGACAAGCTCAAGAGCCAGTTCCTGCGTCACGTCGCGTATCTGCTGTACGTGCTCGTGATTGTCCGCTTCTGCGGACTCGACTTGCCGAACGAATACGCCGGGCGATTCGCCCGCGACATGCAGCTTCCGATGCGGGAGTTTCTGCTGGGGTTGCTGGTGCGGTTGGTGGAATTCGGCGTACCTATCGGTTCACTGGCC
Source organism: uncultured Planctomycetaceae bacterium (assembly GCA_903863885.1). Lineage (GTDB taxonomy): Bacteria > Planctomycetota > Planctomycetia > Pirellulales > Pirellulaceae > CAIPEB01. The sequence goes on from CAIPEB010000730.1 coordinate 3,936, forward strand.
GGCGCCTTTTATCTCCTGCGTTCTCCGCGTTCCGCGGCGGCACTTGCCGTGGACACGGCCAGCGACATGGCCGAATGGGTGCGCGACCGATGGGCTGTCCGGATTGCGGTCGGTTGCGTCGTGGGACTTCTCTTCATGTTCCTGCACCTGGAGGTGAACCGCACGGGCTTCTACATATTCCCGGAAGGACGTTTCACGGCGCTCACGCTTCTCTGGCTTGGGCTTTGGGGATTCCTGCTTTACGAATACCTGGCACGGCCTGCATCGTTCATCTCCGGGTTGCTGATCGTGGTTGCCGCGATGATCATCGGCAAGCTGTTCCTGTTCGACCTGCCGTCGTGGCGCCTGGAGGGAATGATCTACGAGGGCGGTTATTTGCCGTTTGAGGCTGCTCTGCGATTCGTGGACTTCGGCGCAGTCATCGCATTGCTCTTCTTCGGATATCGCTTGTTGAAAAAGGAAACGGCCGTCCGCGCCGAAGCGTCGCTGTTCGGATGGGCGGCCCTGGCGTTGCTGTTCATCTTCGCGACGCTGGAAGTGAACACGGCCCTGGCAGTATTTGCTCCGGGTTTGAGAGCGGGCGGCGTTTCGGTTCTTTGGGCCGTATTCGCGCTCAGCCTCGTGCTTGGCGGCATTCTGAGGGAGATCGCCGTGGTTCGCTACGTCGGGTTGGCTCTGTTCACCGTCGTTGCCGCCAAGGTGTTCATGTCGGATCTGGCGCAGCTGGACAAGCTCTATCGCATCATCGCCTTCGCAGTGCTCGGCATCCTCGTGCTGAGCGGTTCGTTCGTGTACTTGATGTTCCGCCAGACGTTCGCAACAAAAACTGCAGGAGACAGGGAGAACGAAACATGATTCGCACGGCGGCGCTCCTGTGGTTTGCGGCATTCTTCGGTGCGACCGGCAACGCTGCTGAAAAGGCGGCCCCGTTTCGGTATTTCAAGACGGTGAACAACCGGCCGTCCCGGCAGGAAGAGATGCTCGCCTTTGAACTGGACAGCGACATCTGCGCCTCGACTCGCGACCGTTTTGCGGACCTGCGGATTCTCGACCAGTCCGGACGCGAGTCGCCCTACGAAATTGAGAAGTCTGTCGGGACGAAGACGGAAAAGACGAGGGCCGACGTTGCCAGCGACGTGCTCTCGCTGAAGGAGGACGGCGGCGATATTGAGGTCCGCGTCAAACTCAGGAAAGACTCGCTCAGCGCGGACGGGCTGACGTTCGCGATTCCCCTGAGGGATTACGAACGCAGGGTCGTGGTGTACGGGTCGGAGGATGGCCAGCAATGGTCCGGGGCGATCACCGAAGGGCTGCTCTTCGATTACTCGCGTTACATGGACGTGCGCAATCTCGAATTGAGGCTGCCCGCCAACAAGTACCGCGAGTTTCGCATCAGGGTCGAGAACGTCGTGCAGGAAAAAGAGTCGCCATTTCTGGAGATGACCAGGACGAAGCAGCGCGGGGAAGAAACGCAGAGAGTCGAGCGAACCACGATCGAACGGCAGCCCCTGAGAATCGATGGTATCCGGCTGTGGCGAGAGTACGACGAGGAGCGGGCGAAGATCGAGAAGACGACCGACTATGCCGTGACCGATATGCAGGTCACACAGGACGCGAAGCTGAAACGGACCATTATTCAGGTCAAGAGCCGGCGCGAGCCGTTGACCCGTTTCACACTGCGGACCAGCGACCGGAATTTCGCCCGCAGTGTTTCCGTCGAGGTTCCCGTCATCGAAGGGCCGCGGACCAAATGGACTTCGGTGGGGCGCAGCAACGTGATGAGATTCTCTTTCCGCAGCTTCAAGAAAGAGGAATTGACCGTCAGCTTTCCCGAGCAGCGCCAGACCGATTATCGAATCGTGATCCAGGATGACGACAACCCTGCGCTGAAAATTGACGGTGTCCAGGCTGCGGGAAATACTTATCGAGCCGTATTCCTAGCCGAGCCCGATCGATCGTATAACGTGTATTATGGTGCGGCCCGAGTCGAAGCTCCGCAGTACGAAGCGACCACGGTTCTGACCGCAATTCAGCGAAAGTTCGAACCGGAAAGTGTCGAGTTGGGAAAACAGGTTGCGAATCCGGCGTTCAGCGAAGGGGCCGACGCATCGCTGGTCGAGACGCTGAATCGCCCCTGGTTTCTGGTGCTGGCGGTTTGCGTAATGGTGTTGGTTCTCGGCTGGGCGCTGTTTTACGCCGGAATGCGGGTGCGGGCGGCGGATGGCGAAGCTGCCGCAGCGAAGGATGTGCGGTCAGAATAAAGGCGGCTTTAACGTTTTTTCAAGGAAGTTCCAAGTATGCCCATGTCGGAAGAACTGCTGATCGCGGTGTTCGTGGATTTCGAGAACCTGGCCATTGGCGTCCGCGACATGGATTGCGGCGGATTCCAGATTCAACTGGTCCTCAAACGCCTGCTGGAAAAAGGCAGGATTGTCTACAAACGCGCTTATTGCGACTGGACGCACTACTCGGATGCCCTGCGGGAGTTTCACGCTCAAGGCGTCGAGATGATCGACATTCCACAATCCAAGATGAGCGGCAAGAACAGCGCCGACATCCGGATGGTGGTCGATGCGCTCGACCTCTGCTATTCGAAATCGCACATCGATATTTTCGCGCTGTTGTCCGGCGACAGCGATTTCTCGCCGCTGGTCTCCAAATTGAAAGAGAACAACAAGCGGGTCATCGGGTGCGGCGTCAAGAAGTCCACGTCGGATCTGCTGATTGCCAATTGCGACGAGTTCATCTACTACGACGATCTGATTCGCGCGGCTCGGAAGTCGCCTGCGGCACCGAAGGGCGGGAAGAAGAAGGAAGACAAGAAACAGGAAGCGGTCGACCGTCTCCTCGAAGTGCTGAACTCGCTGGAACAGGAATACGATCCCCTGTGGGGATCGCTCTTGAAGCAGACGGTGCGACGCGTCTATCCGGGGTTCAACGAAGGGTACTACGGTTTCCGCAGCTTTTCCGAACTGCTGCAGGATGTCGCCTCTCGAGGACTGATCGAGTTGCAGTACGACGAGGGACGAGGCAATTACCAGGTGCGGCGGTCGAAGGCCTGATAACCCGGACTGCGCGGCACGACCTGCACGTCGACGGCAAGTATGGCCGGTGTGCCACTGACTCTGTCCGTGTTTTTGGGGCGTTCATCAGCCGTCGACTCGGCCTGTCTAATATCCAGTCCATAGGGGTAGGTTCTGAGTGCCGCCGTGCCACACCGGCACAGCCAGACGGCACACGAGTGAATTGACCGGTTTCTGTTTTCGCTCTACGCGAGTGTAAGGTGGAGCTTCGATGTCTCGATCGATATCGGTGATGGTGACCGGATCTGCCGGACGAGTCGGAGGCGAGGCATGCAAGGCGCTCGCGGCAGCCGGCCATCGAGTCCGCGGATACGATGTGGCTCCGTCGCCGTCGGCACCCGAAGCCGTGATCGGCAGCTTGACCGATACCTGTAAACTGCGCGAGTCCATGGCGGAAATCGAAGTTCTGATCCATTGCGCGGCCGTGCCCGATGAAGATGACTTTGTTACTCGCCTGCTGCCGAACAACGTTGTGGGGCTCTACAACGTCCTCGAGGCCGCACGCGTTGCCGGCGTGAAACGCGTGATGCTGGCCAGCACGGGGCAGGTCGTGATGGGACACGAAGGGCCCTGGCCCATCACGCCTGAAATGTCCTACAGTCCGCGGAACTGGTACGGCTCGGCAAAAGTCCTGGCCGAAGTTGCCGGACAGGTGTACGCGCACGTCCACGGGATGAGCGTCGTCATCGTTCGGCTTGGATGGTGCCCGCGAGACAATCGGCATGCCCGGATGTTGGCGAGCGACGAGGCGGGGCAGGATGTTTATCTCAGCCCGGCGGATGCAGGACGCTTTTTCCGCTGCGCGGTGGAGACTCAGCCTGACATTCGATACTGCATCGTTTTTGTTACGAGCCGCCCGTTGCGGCGCGCCCTATACGACATATCGAGTGCCGAGCGATGGTTCGGCTACATGCCTCTGGACCAGTATCCGGCCGGCACCGAGATCTTCGATATCGATGCGGATTGAGGTTTTCTGCCCGCCCGCAAACGAAATTGCTTCATGCAGTTAAGTCATGTGCTGGCAGGGCTTTGCATGTGCATGCGATCCCCGGACCGGCATCCGGTATGGCTGGGCAACTGAGTGCGTTGATATAATAGGGCCAGCAAGTGTAGCCTAATTCCGTCCGATGCCGGACGGGAACGGGGGAACCAAGCGGCTTATGTCGGTTGCCGGGAAAAGCTGCGAGCGATTCTGGTTTCGCGGCTTTTTTATGTGCGATTGAATCGGCCGCTGAGGCAAGTGCTTGACCGTACTTGCCACGGGGCGCAGGTCTGAGGAGTAATGCTCAGGCCGGAAGACTTTCAACTTCTAGCCCGTCAGCTAACCTCGTCGGCGGGTCAGGTGTGTGGCTTGACCCGATTGAAAGGCACTCACGTCCGGAAGCTCGCACAAGACAGCGGCCACGCTCGACCCGAAACCGGGACGACATCTTTCATTGATGGCCGCCGAGCGCTTCTTTGACGCAGAGGCCGGGTTCGATTTTGCGCGCGCCGCAAGTCCAGCGGACCAGCCTCGGGCCATCTGCGTTCCGAATCTGTCCCAGGGCAAGCGATGCGCGAGGAGGTAGCTGTCGTGTGTGCGTTCGTGGGAATGCCCGTCGCTGGTGTTGTTCTCGGCAGTCTTGCGGGGCCGGCCGGTTGGGTGCTTGCCCTGCTGCTGCTTGGATTGTTGGTGATTGGTGTAGCCGCATGGCTGACGGTTCGTTTCATCCCCAACACATCGGCGGGCGTGGTTGAGAAGCTCTGGTCGAATGAGGGTTCGGTGGGCGAAGGCGGGATCATTGCCCAGAACGGGGAGGCCGGTTTTCAGGCGGCGCTGCTGCGCGGCGGAATTCACTTCGGCCTGTGGCGCTGGCAATATCGCCTGCACAAGACGTCGCTGGTCACGATTCCGCAGGGGAAAATCGGCTACGTCTACGCACGCGACGGAGAACCTCTGGGACCGGGCCAGACCCTGGGACGTGAGGTTTCGTGCAACAACTTCCAGGATGCGAGGGCTTTTCTCGAAGGAGACGCGAAATCCGGTTTGCGCGGACAGCGGGGGCGACAACTGGCGATCCTCCGCGAGGGCGTCTACGCCATTAACCCGGCGATCTTCATCGTGATCACGGAAGACGCTGTGTATGCTCTGAGGTCGGCACTCTCGCGGCAGGAAACGGAGGCCGTGAGCCACTGGCGCGAGGAACTTCTGAACGTCAACGGCTTTTCGCCCGTGATCATCGGCCGTCGACTGGAAGCTCCTGACCCTATCAATACAGACCAGATGATCCAGGTGGACAGCATTGCAATCGTCACGGTACATGACGGCCCGTCTCTGAACCCGGGCGAGATCATTGCACCGCCGGTCGGAGTCGAGCCCGGTCTGGCGTTCTGGCACAACAACTACCAGAATCCGCAGGCCTTTCTCGACGGGGGCGGGCGCCGCGGAAAGCAGTACTTTCCGCTGACCGACGGCACGTACTTCATCAACCGCTGGTTTGCCACGATCGAATTGATTCCGAAAACGGTCGTCCCGATCGGATACGTGGGAGTGGTCGTCAGCTATTTCGGCCGCGCCGGTCGGGATCTTTCCGGAGACACGTTCCGGCACGGCGAACGGGTTGCCGAAGGCGAACGCGGCGTGTGGGAGCGACCGTACGGACCGGGCAAGTACGCATTCAATACGTACGCAGGGAACATCGTGCACGTGCCGACCACGAACTTCGTACTGCACTGGATCACGGGCAGAACGGAGGCCCATCGGTACGACGAGAGTCTCCGGTCGATCGATCTGGTCACCCGCGATGCGTACGAACCGCGATTGCCGTTGTCCGTGGTCGTTCACATCGACTATCAGCGGGCGCCGAACGTGATCCAGAGATTCGGAGACGTGAAACGCCTGATCACGCAGACGATCGACCCGATGCTGAGCGCGTATTTCCGCGACATAGCGCACAAGAAGACAATGCTGGAGCTTTTGCATGAACGCGATGCAATCCAGGCCGAAGCCCGCGAGGAGTTGCGGCGCAAGTTTCACGAATTCGATATCGAGTGCGTGGATGTCCTCATCGGCAAACCTGACACGGACGAACGGGACGGCAAGATCGAAACGCTCCTCGAACAGCTGCGAACGCGGCAGTTATCGATCGAGCAGCTCGAAACCTACGAGCGCCAGCGGGCCGCGGCGGACAAACTGCGGGTGCTGCATGAATCGCAGGCCCAGGCCGAGATGCAGACACAGCTGACTAACGCCCGCGTCCGGGCCGATATTGCGGAAAGTGAAGGCGCCGCAGATCTGGCCAGGGCCCGGAAACAAGCCGAAAAACAAGTGGTTATGGCCCAGGCCGAACTTGACCAGTCGCGCCGCCGCGCCGAGCAGATGGTGATGCTGGCCGAAGCGGAGAGCCGTCAGTTAACGCTGGCCGGAAAAGGCGAAGGCCAGAAGATTCTGCAGTGCGGTCTGGCTGAGGCCGCCGTCCTGATGCGCAAGATCTCGTCGTACGGCGATCCGCGGCTTTTCGCGCTGGAACGCGCCGCACGGCAGTTGGCCAGGAGTTCCCAACCGCTGGTGCCCGAACGGGTCTTCGTATCCGGACAGGGAGACGGCCATCCGGCATCGATCACCGGAACAGCCGGCCTGCTGCTGCAGATGATGCTCGCGGACCGTACGTCGTTACACACGGAAGATGTCAAGGAAATGGGGTCAATCAAGGAGCAAGTCGACCGTTTGACGCAGCAGGTCATGGAATCGCTGGGAGCGTCCGGCGACTCGGCATCCGGTGCGGCGCAAGAGACGGTCCTGCCCGGCCAGAAAACGGGCGGGTGAGTCCACGGATTTTCCGGACGGTCGCGCGGATCAGAAGTTCGTTCGTCCGGTTCAACCGAAAAGTCCGTCGTCTGACATGACGGCGTCGATCACTGCGGCGAGCGAAGGCGATTCATCGCTTTCGCCGCCGCTTTCGTTGTGTAAATCAACTGCGACCGGCTGCGCGGTTCTCTGCTCGGTGAACGCTGCGTCGATCGCGCTGGTGAACGCTCGGAATTCTTCCGCCTCGCCGGGACTTTCGCTGGTCGAAGAAGGTGCGATCGCAGCCTCGAACCCCGATGTGATTACGTCGATGGGCCGAGTGGCGGCGAACAGCGCGGAGTCCACCGCGATGCCGCTGTGTTCTCCTTCTGCGTCGATCGCCGGAGATTCGATGTCGATCGTCGGAGATACGATCTGGAGCGAGTCGCCGGAAGCCGATGCAACGTTGGGGGCGGTTCCGGCGTTTTCGCCTTCTCCCGAAGCGCTGTTCGATGCGGACGCAACGGCACGCAGGTTGTACTGGCTCGTTGAGCCTGCCAGCCGGATCAGGCGGGCCGATCCGCTCTGGCCCAGGATGCTCACCCGTCGGTCCGTGGTTGGCAATTCGATGTACAGCTTTTCGCCCGTTGATCGAGTCACGTCTATGCGAATGGTCTTGCCGTCCGCGCTCAAGGCGATTTGCTTCGCGGAGAAATTGCTCCAATCTCCCTGTGTCGTGACCCATTCCTGACGGGTGGCGCCGGGCGTCAGTGAAACGAGCAGGCCTTGCTGCGGCGTGCTGCTCAGGAAGTCGCGGAAGCTCACGTACCTGGCCTGCCGTCCGCCGTGGCTGAGAATGTTGTTGGTGCTGTCGCCCGCGTTCAGATCGACGAGCTGTCGAGTCGTGCCCGAGGTGAGGAACGTCGGAGTGGTCATCTCAACCACGTACTTGCCGGCCGGGATGCCCTCAATCGAAAAACTCCCGTCCGGATTCGAAGTCACCGTTTTCAGAGCACTGCCCGTGGGCTGGTTCTGAGAATTCGCGGCGAACACTTTCAACTGGACACCGCCAATCGACGACGTCGCGTTGACGACTTGCCCGCTCGAATTCCTGCCGCGCGATTGGACTTTGCCGGCCATTTTGAAGCCGGTGATCTCGCCGAAGTTATTTCCGGTGCCAGTCACCTGTTCGGCAAGTGTTATCGTGAACTGGTCATTGACCGATGCCGTGCCCCCCTGCGACCCGATCGTGTCCTTGCCGTCCATGATGGGGAGGCTGTTGATTTGTCCCGTCGGCTGCGTCTCCTTGATCGTGTAAGTTCCAGGCGGCAGGTTGTCGAATGTGTAGGCACCCGTCGAGTCGGAGGTGAATTCGCGGGATACCGTGCCGCTGAAGTTGTCGGTGCCGGACAGGGTGATTTTCGCGCCGGCCCAGCCCTGCTCGCCGCTGTCCTTGACCCCATCGTTGTCGGTGTCGATGTAGACGAACCCCGACAGGCTGCTCGGCTTGAAATCCCGCACGGTAACGGTCACGGTGGCCGTGTCGGTCAAGCCGCCCGGATCGCGCGTCGTGTAGGTGAAGGTCTCCGTCCCGAGAAAATCGGCTTTGGGTTTGTAGAGGATCTTGGCGCCGCTCTCGGTGATTTCGACCGTACCGCCCTGGCTGCCCTGTGTCACGGCAGTCACGGTCAGCGTTTCATCGGCATCGGGAGCGATCACGTCGTTCAGCAGAACGTCGAGTTTGTTGCTCTGCGAGTTCTTGGCGATGTTGAAGGCATTGTCCTTGGCATCGGGCGGATCGTTCTTGGCGGTCAGGGTGGCCGTCACGGTCGCGGTCGCCGAGCCGCCGTTGCCGTCGGAAATGGTGTAGGTAAACGTCTCGGTTCCGAACACGTTGGCCGCCGGCGTGTATTTCACCTTGGTGCCGTTTTCGGCAATCGACACCTGACCTCCTCGGCTGCCGGAGGTCACCGCAGTGATCGTCAGCGTTTCGTTTGCGTCGGGTGCGGACGAGTCGTTGGCCAGTACGTTGACGAGGTTGTTGCTGCTGTCCTCGTCGACAGTCACTGTGTCCGCAACGGCCGTCGGGTTGTCGTTCTTGGCATTTACCGTGACGGTCACGGTTCCCGTATCGGTCAACCCGCCCGATCCCGCGCGATCGGTAATCGTGTACGTGAAAGTCTCGGTGCCCTTGAAATTGGCGGCCGGCTTGTAGAGGACCGCCGTACCGCCGCTCGCGATGGTGACCGTGCCGCCGTTGCTCGAAGTTCCGACAGATGTAATGCGCAGCGATTCGCTCGGTGCGCCGGCATCCGGGTTCGCGGTCAGGTCGTTTTCCAGCACGTTCAGTGTCACCGAAGCGCTGTCTTCATCGACCGCCTTGGCGCCGTTGAACACGTCGTCCACGGCGACCGGCGCGTCGTTGATCTCCGCCACCTGGACGCTCACGGTGGCAATCGCTTCATCCGAGCCGTCGCTGACCGTGTAGGTGAAGGAGTCCTGTCCGAAGAAATTGGCGGCCGGCGAGTATTTCAGCGTCTTGCCATCCGGCGCGATGGTGACTGAACTGCCGCGGCTGGAGGTGCCGACGGCGACAATACTCAGCGTTCTTCCGGCCTGGCCGCTGTCGTTAGCCAGCACGTTGAGCGAGTTGTTCGTGCTGTCTTCATTGGCCTGGAGTGCATCGTTGAGGGCATGGAAGTTCGGATTGACGATGGTCAGTGAAGTCTCACCGTAGGAAATCTCGTCGAACGGCACCATGTCGTTGGTGCCGTACAGTCCCACCTCGTGCGCCGGTGCCAGATCGGGACGGTTGCCGGTGAACGTCAGGGTGCCTGACCGATTGGCAGTGAAGGTCGCCGTGAAGAATTCAACGACGCCGGAGCCCAACCCTTGAAGCGACGGTGAAAACGAGCCGACTTCGTCGAGCAGCCCCGAGGTGATCGTCCCCGACGATCCGCCGCCGTAGGGCGCCGTGTGCACGATTGAATTTGCCGCAGCGAGATTGCCGTTGAATACCACGTCCTCGTAGATCGAAAATACGCCGTCGCGAGATCCCGTGGCGCGGATGTCCTGGACGCTGCCGTGCAGCTTGAAGGCCTGGCCGACGTTGATCTGGTTAATCGGATTGCCGTTCAAGTCGGTGACGGCCAGATTCACACGCACCTGCGGCACTTTTGCGACTGCTACCGAGACGGTTTGCGAACTCGAGTTTCCAGCCGCGTCGCTTGCGAGAATCTGCCACTGCTGCTGTCCGGCCTGACTGTTGCTCGGGGTCCAGGTCACCACGCCCGAAGACGAATTGATCGTCGCGCCGCTCGGTGCATTCTGCAGAGCGTACGTGAAACTCGTGCTGCCCTCTTCCGAAGTCTGGGCGTTGTAGGTCAGTTGAGTGCCCGCGGTCGCCGATGTGGGAGCCGTCGACGTGAACACGGGCAGCGTGGCGTCGACGGTGATTCCCAGCGCGGCGGACGGACCGCTTTCGACTCCACCGATCTCCTGGGTTGCCGTGATCGAATGAGACCCATCCGATACCACCGACGTTCCGTTTGTCGTCACGGTGACGGTTCCCCCCGCACCGGTCGGGACCGTGGCCTGGCCAATAACCGTGCCGTCAACACGAACGCGGACCGTCGCGCCGTCCGTCACGCCGGATACCGTGAACTGCAGCGATCTCGCCGCGGCACTGTTGTTCAAGTTCGTCAGCTTGTCGGAATTGCTCGCGCCGGTGTCACTGGCGGCAACAAGCGATACGGCGGTCGGCGAAACGGTAGATGCCACGGCGAAATTACGCGAGGTCACTTCGCCTCCGATTGCGAGGGTCACGTCATAACCCTGCGCGCCCAGCGTCTGGCCCAGGTTGCTGGCCGGCGCAAGCCGTATCTTTCTCGACCCTGAAGCGACTCGCAACACGTAGTTTCCGCTTGCGTCCGAGGCGGTGGAGGGTTCACCGGAGTCCAGTAGGCCGTTGTTGTTCATGTCGGCATAAACGGTCATCCCCTGACGCCCCGTCTCGCCGGAGTCGCGACTCGAGTCCCTATCTGTGTCGTTGAAGATGCTTCCCTTGACTTGGCCATCACCCGCAAAAGACTGAAGCACGACCAGTTGATCCGTGCTGGTCGTCGGCAGAGCGCTGTACAGTCCGCTTTGAACGGCGGTCAACTGCCCGCGGATCGCTCCGTCGGCGTTGGAGGTGGATTGCACGTCGACGTAGGTGCCGCCGCTTTTCAGGCTGGTCAGGTTCGCAGTCGGGAATGTCCCGTTGTTGACGACCCGCTGAAATCCCGTGCCGCTCGCAGTGTACTGCGCGCCCGCGCCCAAATCGAAGAAGCTGTTTCCTTCCTGCCCGGTTGCCCCTACGTGAAGCTGCGACCCGGTGATGTTGCCCTGCGCGATCCCCTGCACCTTCAGCGTAAGGTCGAAACGGTTGGTCGCGTTGTTCAAGGCGAGGTCCGCCGTGCCGCTTGCAGTCGTCGTGACCGCCGGAACTTCCTGAGCGCCGGTGAGGCTGCCGTTGAACAGGCTCAAGTCGTTCAACGACGAGATATCCGTGAGGAGAGACAGGTCCAGAATCTGGCCGAACACGGTGAATCCGCCGTTCTGCAAGTCGAGATTGGCGTCGTTGTCGACGAGATTGACGAAGAACTGGCTCGTGGCGCTGTCCGGGTTTCCACCCACTTTCGCCATCGCCAGAGTGCCGACCCGGTTGACGTGCGGGAAGATCTTCCAAGCGACATTGGTGCCGCCCGTGCCGGTGGGAGTCTGTTTCACCGTCACCGTGTTGTTCGCGTCGTTCACCGCCGTGATATCGAACATATTGCTGCCGCTCAGTCCATCCGTGCGACTGCCGAGCCGGATGCGGTCCCCGACAACCACTTGACTCAGGTCGATGTTCGATCCGAGTTGAACCACCGCGCTGCCCGACGTTACCGTCGCCGTATTTCCGCTGAGTTTTGCCCAGTTGTCGAATTCGTTCTGGATCGCCGAGTCCGTCGCGACCGACGTGAATTGGCGGTTCACCGAGGGGTCTTCGAACGACGTGGTGGCCGATTTGAATCCGCCCCCCTGCAGCACAAAGCCCGGTATGTAGCGGTGGAAGAACGAGTTGGCATAGTCGCCGTCGTTCACGTATTTCAGGAAGTTGTTTACGGTGACCGGCGTTGTGTCGGAGAACAGCTCGATGGGAATTGATCCGAGAGTGGTCTGAACCGTAACGATCTGATTCGCGGTGTAGACGATCTGGATCTGGTCGTCCGCTTTCGGAACGTAGTTCTCGTATTCCGTGTTCAATTGGCCGTTGACGAACATCACCAACTGGTGAGTCGCGTCCACGGTCTTGTCCATGATGTGCGACTTGTCGAATTTGGCGTTTGCGTTGTTGCCCGCCTTGCCGGCATTGGAACGCCACACGTCGAAGAAGTCCTTCAGAGTAGCGTTGCGAAGGTCGGTACCCGTTCCCGCCGGCATGCCGTCTCCGATGTGGAGCACGCCTGTCGTGTCGTGCGTGTGCGGATTGGCCACGGTGGTACCCGTCGCCGGCACGCCGATTTCGGCCGGGATTGCCACGCGATCGCCGTCAATGAAGATCGCCAACTGGCCGGTCGTGTGATCTGACGTCCCCGCATGCATCAGCCAGCGCGGTTCCAGAAACTCGCATCCTCGCGAACCCGAATTGCGGCGGTCTGCCCGCCGGATTTTCTTCTTGATTTCGGTGAGTTTTCGCAGCCAGTGTGAGGGGCGACCGTGGTTTGACGATGTCATATCTGGTACCGCAAAGACAATGGGGGGGAATTCATGACACGCGGACTCGTTTGATGAGAAGTCGCTGTAAGTGATTAAATGAAGTTCACTTGTGGCGGCTCTTGGTCCGGTGGCGCAGTTTCAGTCATAGGGAGCGGTTGCATACCTTGCCGAGCGTCCACGTGAGCTATTGCAAAGACCGGACCAATGTGTCCGTGTGACGTGTCAACGGACGATCACTGCCCCGTTTGGACGCTGCAACCCCCACATTTGTTTCGCGTCGAAGTGGAGAGTTCGCCAGAATCCGCAAAATGGATACCCCGCTCCGGCGGCAATTAAGCACGAGCAATCGAATCCCCCTCCAGGAGGTCGTGCGGTTTATAAACTATTTTGACATAACGATTTGGATTCACCCGCCCGCTTGCGGGAGGGTCGGCCGCGTAGCGGTCGGGGAGGGTCTTCCGAACCAGTCGTGAATTCTGCGACTAAGCGGCGCGTTTGCCCTCTCCGGGCCTTCGGCCCGACTCTCCCGGAGCGAGAGTGAAGCATGCATCACGACGGTGCAACCACTTCTAATGCGCACGACCTCCCAGCCGAGTGTTGTTCTTCCTCAACACCGTTGCCAAGACGCAACACGGTTCGAGTCACTTGCAGGGTGTGTCAAGCTTGCGAAGCGGTCGTTTGAAGTGCGCGAACGCAAACCGCCAGCGCGGGCACACCGGATGACGGCAGCCAGTAGCCAGATGGATGCTGATCTGCCTCCGGACTCCGGACTACTTTTGCGACAGCGATTGCTCGCGGGAGTTTGCAGTTCCCGAGGTTTTCGCGTTGTCCATTGCGACCCGAGCCGGCTTTTGGGGCGAGATGGCGCGGACTACACGAAGCAGCGCCAGGCGGACGGAGTGCTCCGGATAGTCGCGTGCCAGGTCAGTCAATTGCGCGAGATCCTCGGGCACAGCCATTTTTCCGATGGCTTCGGCTGCTGCGTGTCGGACGTCGATGGCGTTGCGGAGATCGCTCAATGTGGTCCGCAGCGTTTCCAGTGCTCGGCGATCGCCGATCTGTCCGAGTGCCCAGGCGGCAGTCACTCTCCAGCAGGGCGTGTATTCAAGTTGGAGAAAATGGATGTTGGGCTCCGTCGGATCGGGCCGACCGTGCCGTGCCTCGTTCAATTCAGGGGCCAGCGACGCGAGCAGCGTGTCGATCGAGGCTTGACTGCGCAGATTGCCGAGAGCGCGGCCGAGATAGAACAGCACCCAGTGCCGCTGAGGAATCCAGGCCGGATTGCCGAGTGAGCGGTCGATGGGATCTTCGGCTTTTGCGCGATACGTTTCATACACTGCGCGCACGCGAGGTTCGTATTTTGCATCGCGGAGTGCGAGCGACAGAATCTGCGCCGCTCGGTTGTCGGACGCCGGTGTGCCGGCCCATGCCGGGAAGGCGGCCCCGAGAGTTTGCTTCAAGTCGTCGGCAGCAATTGCCTGCGTGTCTCCAAGAGCTGCAAGGCACGTTTCGATCACCTGCTCGCGGCGGTCGCTGCGCCGGATCAGGCTGCCCACGAGCATTTCATAGGCGTCGTTTTCCGGGAAAAGCGCGCGGTCCGGATCGGTCGGCACCGAGCGGATCAGGCCGGCGACGATCGGACCTGCCCGGCGAGAACCGATCATCTCCAGCGCGTCGATGATCCGAGCGTGCAGCGGGCTGCTGTGGCACGCATACAAAGCCGGGTGATCGCTGTACCAGCCGACATAGTTCCAATAGTCCTTGAGTCCGGTCCATGATTCGAGCAGCGCGGTTTCGGCGTCCGTTGTGCCGATCCGTCCGAGAGCCTCGATACATGCTTCCGCCAGGAACAGATTGCCGGTCCGCGGGTCGGAGTTCGCGGCAATGGTCGTACGCAGCAGCGGCACCGCGGCCGAGTCCTTGAGATACCCGAGCGCTCGAGCCGCTTCCTGCAGCGTTCGCGGATTCATCGGCGAATCCGCGTCGAAGGTGAACCGATCGGTCCGGTTGTCCTGCTCGAAAACCGGATAGGGGTTCTTGTCCTTCTGAATTTCCAGGTAGCGACGCAACGCGGTTCGTGCCGGGTCGCCGCCGATGTGTCCGAGAGCGACAATAGCGCGGCGCACCGCAACGCGGTCGGTTGAGTCCAATTGGCGCACCAGGTCTTGTTCGATGGAATCGCAGTCATGACTGGCCAGCCACTTCCAGCACTCGGCGCGAGCGGGCCGCGTCTTGGCGGGACCGAACGGCTGGAACGGCTCGCTGTGGCCCGTGAGGTTTTCCAGTGCCACAGAGGCTGCCTGCGCCACGAGCGGATCGCTGTCGGTCAGTGTGGCGAGCAGCGGCGAGAGACTCTCACGCGTGCCGCAACTGGCCAGGGCCATCGCGGCGGCCACGCGGACTTCGCGGCTCTCGTCTTGCAGAGCTTTGGCAAGCGCAGCCGCCGTCGAGCGGTCGCGCAGCAGCCCAAGACGCTGTGCGGCGGAGATCCGGTCGGGCTCTTTGCCTCCGGTGAGCAGTTCCAGTTGGACGGCGATTTCCTGGCGGGCCATGTTCTCGGATCCGTCGCCGTCAGCGTAGCGATTCATTGACGCGGTTTCGCGGAACCGCTCGAACTGCAGATCCATCATTCCGGTCACGCCCGAGTTGTTGCCGCGGAACCGATGAGCGTTTCCCTGGCCGACCAGTTTCAAAGGCGGCACGCTGGCGGACTCGGCTTTCGTGAACTGAAAACCCGGCGTCAGAGTGCGCGCAGGATGACAACCCATGCACGAGCGGCGCTCGCCCGGCCGCACGTAAATCCACGACATTTCGTTGAGTTCCGATCGTCCTTCCGCGTCGACGACCTGCAGGGCAACCGGCGTATCGGCCGGCACTTCGACCGACACGGATCCGTCCGGGGCCAGAGGCACCACGCCCAACTCCATGACCTCGGTGCCGGCGTGGACGATGTGCGAGTGCGACGAGCGAGTGGTCAGCGGCATGGCGGCCAGCACTCGCACGGCGCGGATGTTTGCCCAGTCGGCTTTCTGTTTGCTCGTGAAGCGGACGTTTTGACAATTCAGGACGCCTGTCGATTCCGGCCGGCCTGTGCGGTCGGGATCCACGAAGTCCGGCAATAGCGGCGGTCGACCCCGCGGTCCGACAAACACGGGCGAATGAACGGAACCGCTCGACGACTTGTAGATGCACGTTACCGCATTGTCCCGAGGGTCGATCACAGCGATGGAGTTCGAGGCCATGCGAACGCCCTCGGTGGTCAGCACCGTGGCCAGCAGGCGGCCGTCGGGCAGAGGTGCAATGTCGCCCAGGCCGCTCGGCAGAAACTGGTAATTCGGTTCGGCTGCTCCCGGCATCGAAATGAAATTGCCGCGGGTCGAGATGCAGGCGAGACGGCCGTCGGGGAGCGGGGCCGGGCTTCCGAATCCGAACGCACGCAGCCGCGTGCCGTAGTCCGCCCCGAGATGTGCGCCGATCTCTGTGTGGCCATCGGTGCCATCGGGCCGCACCGCGTGAATCTGGGTTTCGACCTTTGCGCGATCGAAGAAATTCTCCGTGCGAACAAAGGCGATGCGGCCGTCCGCCATCACGCGAGGCTCGTTGTCGAAGATCGGCGTGAACGTAATCGGACGAATGCCGCGCCCGTCTGCGTTCATGATATAGAGAGCGCGCGACGGCGGGTTGTGGTATTCCTCAAATGAACCGATCCGTGTCGACGTGAACACAACGCGGCCATCGGGCAACTCCGCGGGGTCGATGTCGTGAAACGGTCCGTCGGTCATCTTCTGAGGCGGGGAACCGTCTGCGGGAATGCGATAGATGTGGAAGAACGGGTCGCCGTTGAGCGCGACCGAAGCGAAGATCGTCTTGCCGTCGAACGATGCTGTCGGAGAACCGATGGCTCCCTTTCCCGCATCGAGCAGGAGTCGCGGCGCAGCGCCGGTCTGTCGAGGATTCGTGATCAACAGTTTGCGGCCGATCTTGACCGGGCACGGTATGTCGAATTCCGTATAGGCTCTCGTCCAATCGCTTACGCGGAAGCAGACTCCCCACGCATCGCCGCGCAGCGGCACATAGACGCTGCAGTCTTCCGCAAGAAACGCGATCGACTCGGGCCAGGCGAAATCGTCGCCGGGTTTCTGCATCGCGATCGAACTGATGAGCGTTCTCGGCTTGCGCCCGCCCGTGGAGCCCGCGTACGCGAGCTTTCCCCAGGGGGCCATTCCGAACGGCCCGATCACGCTGGCCGCGGTCCAGTTGGGGCCTTCCACGAATTCGGGGTGAGCGTATTCCGCAGGGTCGCCTTCCTGGGAAGCGTGCCACTGGGCGTCGGTAACCAGATCGAGCGGAGCCTCTCCGTCCCGCTCGATGCGCACTGCGGCGATCAAGCCGCGAATGCTTCCCAGATCAGTTCCGCGAATGCCGATGACGTTTCGGCCCCGCGCTAACTTCGAGGTGATGTCGAACCGTTCGACAGTGCTCCAGACTTCTCCTTCAGCGCCGATGTCGAAGCCGGCCAGCACTCCGTTGACGAACACTTCGTAGCCGTTGTCGGCCGTGATGTCGATGCTCGCGGCCTTCGGCGCCGAGGACAACGTCAATGTGGTTCGCAACTGGCAGACCGCGTCCTTTTCACCCGCCCATATCCACGAAGCTTTTTCCAGCGGCGGAGTCGGCAGGACGGCTTTCGCGTTCTCGGCCTCGCCCGCAAATCCCCGCGCGTGCATGGCCGCGAGCCACAGCGAGCCGAGAATGATCAGCCTTACGCAAGTCGCGGTGCGCAGGTAAATTCGCATGAGAGCCTCACGGTGGGTGTTCGTGGCGGGGACATCGGCGGCGTCACGGTGACTCGCACGTCGCTGGCGTTCGCGGAACTTCGCAGGATGGGGCGGAACTCCGCAATCGAACCGCTGCAACTGTAACACGTCCGTCGCCTGGATGGAACCTGTTTTTGCGTCGATCCGTGCCGCCGCGATCGCTGCGCCGCCGTGGCCGAATCGGGTTCTTGAATTTTCGATGTGGAGCCATAGGTGATTTCCGCCGCAGACGATTCGCCTGAAAACAACGCCGCACCGCCGCATGACGGCTTCTCGGCGTTTCGATTCTCGAGTTATCGACGCTACTGGAGCGGGAACTTCCTGGCCGTGCTCGGCGCTCAGATGCTGTTTGTGGCGGTCGGTTGGGACATCTACGATCGGACGGGAGAGACGCTGCAACTCGGCATGGTCGGGCTCGTGCAGATCATCCCCGTGGTGCTGCTGGCGCTGCCGGCGGGGCACATCGTCGACCGCTTCGATCGCCGGCGGGTGATTCTCGTATCACTGGTCGTAATGATCGCGTGCGCATTGGCCCTCGCGTTGATTTCGTGGCGGCATGCGGACTATCGCTGGATCTATGTTTGCCTTTTCATCAACGGCATCGCCAGAGCGTTTCTTCAGCCGGCCAAGGCCGCACTGCTTCCCTCGGTGGTTCCAAGGACGGCTTTTGCGAATGCGGTGACGTGGCACACCGCGGCGTTTCAACTGGCCACCGTGACGGGGCCTGCGATCGGCGGATTCAGCATCGCGCTGGCCCGAGACGCTTCGGCAGCATACCTGGCCTGCGCGGCGCTGACGGCGGTCTTCGTCGCAACCATCGGAATGGTGCAGGTTCAGCCCCAGCGTGTTGAAACCGAATCGGTCAGCCTGCATGGACTGTTCGGCGGCATGGCATTCGTCTGGCGGTCCCGTCTGATTCTCGGAGCGATCTCGCTCGACATGTTCGCGGTGCTGCTCGGCGGCGCCACGGCGCTGCTGCCGGTGTATGCGGAGGACATCCTGCATATCGGTCCGAGTGGTCTGGGGTGGCTGAGGGCCGCGCCCGGACTGGGCGCGCTGGTGACCTCCTTCGTGCTCGCGCGGAGGCCCCCGATGCGCAAGGCCGGGCTCTCACTCCTGGCGGCGGTAGCGGGCTTCGGAATCTGCACGATCGTTTTCGGCGTCTCGCGGTCGTTCGGACTGTCCATGGTGATGCTCTGTCTCACCGGGGCGTTCGATACGGTCAGCGTTGTCGTGCGCCATACGATCGTTCAGCTTTGGACTCCCGATGCGATGCGAGGACGAGTCTCCGCCATCAACGGTATGTTCATCGGGATTTCGAACGAGATGGGCGAATTCGAGTCCGGAACCGTCGCGCACCTGTTTGCATCACCTCGCGATCCCGCGTGGGGACCGACCGTCTCCGTGGTGCTGGGCGGGATCGGAACGCTCGCCGTCGTGGCAATGACAGCCTGGGTCTTTCCCGAAGTCCGCCGGCACGGCCGATTGGATGAAGCTCCCGCGTCGCCGTGACGCGGCACAAAGCGATTCCTGCTTCGCACGAATCATCGCTGCGAAACGCCCTCAGCGGGCGATGTGTTCTGGTCGCTGCCGAGCGGGATCAGAAACGCATCCAGTTCGCCGTCCTTGAGAATCGCGTCAACGCGTCCCGACCTGAGCCCCGTGCGAAGATCCTTGACGAAACGGTTTGGGCCCAGGCGATATTTGCGGACGACCGTCGCCTCGGCCGTTTGCCTGAGCATTTCGCGCCGGGCCAGAATCAAGGGGGCCAGCGGATCGCCCGTCTTGTCGTCGAACGCAGCAGTCCAGGCAGCGAATGACTCGCCGGTTGTCCGATCCACCACGGTGACTTCGTGCTTTCGCTCAATAATGCGGCTCCGGCACTTCTTGAGCGGGCGCGACTCGATATCCGCCTCGAGTCGCGGGAGGCAAGGGTCGAGAAGCACGCAGCGGACGCGGACGATTTCGCGATCCGCGTCGCCGCGATTCAACTGGTGAAGGCCGCACTCGCGGGCCAGCAGCGAGTAGGCGCCGGCGCCGTCGATTCGCAGCGCGATGTTGTCCTCTCCCGAGTCTGGCTGGGAATCGTCGAGCACCTGGACTTCATACTTGTGCCTGGCCGCCAGGGCGATGTACATGCGGGCAAGTCTTTCGACGCCGTCGAGACGCTTGCCGCGCGAGCCGACCTTGTTCAGCATCAGGACCGCGTCGCCCAGGTATTTCGGGTCGCGGTTCGAGGCGAGGTACTCGAATTGCGCGATCTCGACCTCAAGTCCTCTCAGGCGGTCTTGTATCCTCGGGGCACTGCCGCGTGGCACATCCTGTTGGCACAAGGACTCCGCGAAGACCCGGACCGCGTCGGAAAGTTCCTCCAGACGCGAGAGCACCGTGTCGCAGCGATAGATATGATCGGAGACTCTCTGCGCTTCTTCGGCGTTGTCCCAGAACCTCGACTCGGCCATCCGCGACAGCATCGTTGATTTGATTCTGGACAGCGACGCTGCCTGTTCGCGCAGGCCGGCGCAGCGGGTCTCGAGTTGCCTGGCCTCGCTGCGGAGCGTCGTGATCTTGCTCGGAGGGCTGAGCGGCTTTTCCCGCTCGGGCTGATCCGCCACGACGATGTCGACGCGGACTGAACCGCTGCGCATGGCGAGACGCACGACCGATCCGTCCCGCAATTCGCCGCACGCGATCGATCGCGCAAGCGGCTGCAGCACCATGCGCTCGACAGTCCGCTTCAAGGGGCGTGCGCCGAACGTCGGAGAATAGCCCTCGTTCAGCAGCGGAACCAGCAACCCCGGATCGATCTCGACGATCAGGTTGCGTTGCCGGATGCCGCTGCGCTGCAATACCCGCTGGACTTCGCGCCGGGCGATGCGTTCCGCGGTCTCCTGCGACAACGGGCGGAAATGGACGATGCGGTCGATGCGGTTCAAGAACTCCGGACGAAAAGCCTGGAACAGATCACGGTGCGGCGCGGTGGGTGAATGGCCTGTTTTTTCACTGCCGCTGAATCCTATCGAAGGAGACATTGGCGCGGAATTCCCGACGTTCGAGGTCAGAATAATGACCGTATGCCGAAAGTCGGCCTTCTTGCCCTGGCCGTCCGTAAGTCGTCCCGCGTCGAATATCTGAAGGCATAGATCAAAGACGTTCGGGTGTCCTTTTTCGATTTCATCGAGAAGGATGATCGAGAAAGGACGCTCGTTGACCACAGAGGTCAGGAGTCCGGGCTGGGCTCCTCGGCCGATCAGCCGTTCGTAACTCTCGTAGGAAGCGAATTCGCTCATGTCGAACCGGGTCAGCCGGTTCGCGTCCCCGAAACAATACTCCGCCATGGCCCTTGCCAATTCGGTTTTTCCGACGCCCGTCGGGCCCACGAACAGCAGCACGCCGAATGGTTTTGAGGGATCGGTCAGCCGCGCTTTGATCAGCGTCACGAGATCGACGGCGGCGTCCACGGCCTCGGGCTGGCCCATGACCCGCTCCTCGAAGAAACTGCGGACTTCGCGGGCCTGCAGCGGAATCTCGTCATCGAGCAGGTCCGTCGGCATACCCGTCGACTCGTGGATCGCATTGAGGATATCCCGCACGTCAACGGAGCGGTGTGTTTCCCTGATCTCGCTGAGAAGCCGTCGCAGGACAAGCAGCGCCCGGCCCGGAAGCACGGCCGAACCGCCGTAGTACTCTGCCAGATCCAGAAGTCGATGAATCAGCGGCAGGGGCAGCTCACGATTGGATTCCGCCGCCACCGCCTCGACGATCTGTTGAGTTGCGGGTGCGTCAGCGGGCAGCATCTTGACGGTTCGGAACGCGCGTGCGAGCGAAGCGACCGAACCGAGCCCCGTCTGGAACGCTTCTCCGGTGCTCTCGCCGATCAATCGCAATTCGCCGCGTTCGATGTGCGGAACCAGGGACATCGCGACGTTCACGCTGGAATTGCTGGACCGGCCGACCCAGAGCAGTTCGCTGAAATTCGGCACGTAGAGCACGACACGCTTCGGGACGCGGATTGCCGCAAGCAGATCGTTCAGCCGCGTTTCCCATTCGCCCAGGTAATGTGTGCCCGTCATGAAATCTGCAGGCGTCATCTGCAGCACGTGCCAGGGCGGATTCTCGGCCGACAGGCGGTGAGCAAGTTCGTAAACGGCGGCCGTCTTGCCCACCCCGGAGTCGCCGAGCAGCGCAACCGACTGTCGCTGTTCGATCGCCTGCCGCAGGATGGTCACGTATTCCTCCTGCAGGTGCGACCGCGGCAGGTTGCTCAACTCCGACGGTCGAGTCAGCACCGTGCCGAACTTTTCCAGTTGTTCGGCATCGACGTGTTCCGCGCAGTACTTTTTCAGCCACTCGCCAAGCCGGCGCAGGCCGTATGCCGAATTCGCCTGGACAGCCGCCATGGCCTGGTTTGCCAATGCGACGTTGGGACGCAGCCAATCGAGAGCGCCGGCGAAATTCTGCAGGTGATATTCGGCCGTTTGCGCACAGATTCGTGCCACATCAGCGTCGCTGTCCAATCCAATCCGTTCGACAAGCGGCCCGAGGACGTCCGTCGAAGGAGCGTCTCGCAGGCCTGCCGCTGCGTTTTCCCGCACCCGCCAGTTGTCGTCGTTTTGCAGCAATCGCAGGAGTCGATCGTGAAAAACGCCTCGCTGCGCGCAGATGGCCGCGGCAACCCGACGCACATCTCCGTCGGAATCGTTCAGCAGTTGCTCGACGACTGCCAGGTTCTGCCACGTCGAATGCGACTGGATGGCCTCGGCCAGCCCGAATCGCACCATGGCGTCGCGATCGGCGGCGATGTCGGCCACTCGCTGCAGGACCCGGTCGTCGGTTGAAACGCAAGCCAAGGAAATGGCTGCACGCCGCAGAATACTCTCCGTGGAATTCAGCAGTTCCAGAATGGCTTCGGGTGCGCCGCCGGTTGCGGTCTTCAACAGTTCGACAAGACGCCCGAACTCATCCCGTGCTCCGGCCCGTATGGCCTCGACGACTGCGAGTATCTCGTCGCTGATCATCAGATGGTTCGCATCGATGGAGGAATGTTACAGCTCCACTTGGACTCCCACTTCCACGACGCGCTCCGGCGGCAGGTTGAAGAAGTCGGTCGCCGTCTGGGCATTGCGGGACAACCAGACAAACAGCCTCTCCCGCCATCTTGCCATCCCGGGCTTGGGCGTGGAAATCAAAGTCTCTCGGCCGAGGAAATAGCTCAGGTCATTCCTCGTGAAGTCCAGTTGCGGATGCTTGACGTCGGCGAGCGTCTTGGGCAGATCAGGCTCCTCCATGAATCCGTACCGGACAATTACCCGCCAGAAGCCCTCGCCGATTTCTTCGATCAAGAAGCGGTCGGCTTCGCAAACGTGCGGGATTTCGGCCGTCTCGACTCCGAGGATGACGACCGTGTCGTGAAGAACCTTGTTGTGGACCACATTATGCCGCAGCGCCGGAGGCGTGCCGATCGGATTGCCGAACATGAAAACGGCCATTCCAGGCACTCGCATCGGCGGGTTGACCAGCAGATCCGCAAGGAACAACTCAAGCGGAATGAGGCGGTGGCGCAGTCGCTTTGCGAGTATCTCTCGGCCTCGCCGCCACGTGGAAAGCACGAGGAACACCAGGGCGGCCACAAACAGCGGGAACCACCCCCCGTATTCGATCTTGATGATGTTCGCGCCGAAGAACGCGCTGTCCACCACGAAAAAGAAACCCGATACGGCGACCGCAACGGCCCAGTTCCAATGCCAGCGCGTGCGCACCAGCGTGTAGAACAGAATCGTGGTGATGACCATGGTCATCGTGATCGCGACGCCGTACGCGGCCGCCAGGTTGGTGGACGTGCCGAATCCCAGCACAATGGCGATGCACGCCACCATCAGCAGCCAGTTGATGACGGGAATGTAGATCTGGCCGATCTTGTGCGACGACGTGTGCCGGATCGTCAGCCGCGGCGCGTATCCCAGTTGGATCGCCTGCAGCGTGAGCGAAAATGCGCCCGTAATCACAGCCTGTGACGCGATCACCGCGGCCGCGGTCGCGAGGCCGACCAGCGGATACAGGGCCCATGCGGGGGCCATGTTGAAAAAGGGGTGCTCGGCATCCTGAGGCGCCCGCAGCATGTACGCCCCCTGCCCCAGGTAATTCAGCAGCAGCGCCGGCAGCACGACGGAAAACCAGGTGATGCGTATCGGCTGCTTGCCGAAGTGACCCATGTCCGCGTACAGCGCTTCTCCACCGGTCACCGCGAGAAAGACGGATCCGAGTGTGAAGAAGGCGTGCCGTCCATTGTGCGTCAGAAACTCCAGAGCGTAGTGCGGGCTGACGGCCAGCAGCACGTTGGGTGATTGAATGATGTTCCAGAGGCCGTTGAGCGACATCGCGGAAAACCAGACCAGCAGGACGGGGCCGAACAGAGTTCCCACGCCCGTGGTCCCACGGGATTGCAGCAGAAACAGCGCGATCAGGATCACGATCGTGACAGGCACGACGTAGGCATCGAACACGTGCGGCGCCGCGACGCTTAACCCCTCGACTGCGCTCAGTACCGAAATGGCCGGCGTGATGATGCCGTCCGCGTACAGCAGTGCGGCCCCGAACAATCCCAGGATCAGGATCGCCTGCCACCGCTTGGCCACGCTCGCCTTCACCGGCGTCAACAGGGCCGCCAGCGCCAGAATGCCGCCCTCGCCGCGGTTGTCGGCGCGGAGAATGAAGACGAGATACTTGACCGAGATGATCAAGATCAGCGACCACACGATCAAGGAAAGCACGCCGTACACGTTCCCGGGATCGGGCAGGATCGCATGGGAACCGTGAAAGCATTCCCGCACGGTGTAAAGCGGGCTCGTTCCGATGTCGCCGTACACGACACCAAGCGAGGCCAGGGACAAAGTGAACAGACTCCGCCAGCCCTCCGAAACGGAATCAGCCGGCGAAGACGAGGATGAGTTGTCGAGCATCAGCGAATCACTGGTTGTCCAGTCTCCAGCCGCAAGCCTCGAGATTGCCCCTCCAGTGCGTATCGGGCAATCAGTACCAGGAAGTCGAGGCGGGCTACTTCAGGAACGCATTTCTACGTGATTGACGAACTCCGCACAAGGAGCGGACAGGCCTCGGACGGCCGTAATCTCGGTGGAAGAGGGTCAGTCCCCTTGCATTGGCGATCGCTTTCTGCGCCTCGGCAAAGGTTGTAGACTGCATGCAGCACATTTTTCCACCAAGGGCACCGATATGCGTTACGCCGTTGCTGTATGGAGTTTACTTGTCCTGGGCACGTTCGCTCCGGTGAGCGGCGCAGGAGCGGCAAACGACCTTTCATGCGATGTGGTTATCTACGGCGGAACGTCGGCCGCGATCGCGGCCGCGGCGCAGTGCCGACAGATGGGCAAGTCCGTTGTCGTGGTCAGCCCCGACCGGCATCTGGGCGGTTTGTCCAGCGGCGGACTCGGCTTTACCGACAGCGGGAAGAAGGAAACGGTGGGGGGACTGGCCCGCCAGTTCTATCACCGCGTCTGGCAGTACTACCAGCGTCCCGAAGCCTGGAAATGGCAGGCACGCAATGCGTACGGTAACCGAGGCCAGGGGACTCCGGCCATCGATGCGGGGCAGCGGACCATGTGGATCTTCGAACCGCACGTGGCCGAAGCGGTTTTCGACGATTGGGTCCGCGAGTTGAACATCCCCGTCCATCGCGACGAGTGGCTGGATCGGGAACGGGGCGTTCGCATGAACGAAGGACGCATTGTCGCCATCACGACCCTGTCGGGACGCACCTACACGGGCCGCGAATTTATCGATGCCACTTACGAAGGCGATCTGATGGCGGCCGCCGGCGTCAAATACACGGTCGGTCGTGAAGCGACCTCGACCTATGGCGAGAAATGGAACGGGATCCAGACCGGTGTGCTTCACCATCGCCACCATTTCGGTGCGCTGGAAAAGCCGATCGATCCCTACGTTATTCCCGGCGACAAGTCGAGCGGCCTGCTTCCTCGCATCAGCGGTGAGCCGCCCGGGGCGTTCGGCCAGGCCGACCACCGCGTGCAGGCCTACTGCTTCCGCATGTGCCTGACGCAGGCTCCGGAGAACCGGGTTCCTTTTCCGAAGCCCGACGGGTATGACCCGAAACAGTACGAACTGCTCCTGCGAGTCTTTCAAGCGGGATGGCGTGAGACGTTCGAAAAATTCGACCCGATCCCGAACGCGAAGACGGATACGAATAACCATGGTCCATTCAGCACCGACAATATCGGCTTTAACTACGACTACCCGGACGCTTCGTATGCGCGTCGGCGCGAGATCCTCCGTGAACATCGTGTTTACCAGCAGGGCCTGATGTACTTCATCGCCAATGATCCGCGAGTGCCCGAGGACGTTCGCCTCGCGATGCAGTTATGGGGGTTGGCGAAGGACGAATTCGGGGACAACGACCATTGGCCCCATCAGATCTACGTGCGCGAATCGCGACGTATGGTGGGACGCTTCGTTATGACGGAGAACGAAGTGCTGAAACGCCGGCCGACTCCGGATCCCGTCGGAATGGGGTCGTACACCATGGACTCGCACAATGTCCAGCGCTACGTGACCGCCGAAGGATACGTCCAGAACGAAGGCGACATTGGAGTGGGCACCGAAGGGCCGTATCAGATCGCCTACGGGTCGATTGTGCCGCAGTCCGGACAGTGTTCGAATCTGCTGGTCCCCGTCTGTCTGTCCTCGTCGCATATCGCATTCGGTTCGATTCGCATGGAACCGGTGTTCATGATCCTCGGCCAGTCCGCCGCCACCGCGGCCTCTTTGGCCATAGACCGCGGCATCGCCGTCCAGGAAGTTCCCTACGATGCGTTGCGGGAACGACTGCTGGCCGACGGCCAGGTCCTGCAATGACCTTTCTGCGTTTCGTTACCCAGTGAGTTGACAACTTCGCCGGCAGTTCCGTAATCGTAGAGCGGGACTCGGATCGTCGTTCCAGCCGACAGTCGGGTCGTGCCACACCCTTCGGTTGGTGCATCGCGTCGTTTGCTCATGAGCCTCTGCCAGGTTGTTAAGGTCGCGTTGGTTTGACAATTGGGACAATCTTCTTGTGAAACTCACGTCGAAATTCCGACTGCCGACTTCCGCGATGTGCGTTCTGGCAATCTGGATTGCCGCGGCGCCGGCGTGCAAAGCGGCCGACCAACCCGATCGTCGCGACTATGAAGAAGGACCGCTTGGGGCTGCGGACTTCACTGCGGCGATTCCCGCCGACACGAGCGGCAAGCTGGCATACACGACGACCGAGTTGATTTACGATCTGACGTACCGCTACACCGGTCGGGGCAATCGGTTTGAGGTCCGAATCGAATCGCTGAAGGTGCGGGCCGTCGTGGTCCGTTCCGCATCGTGGAACCGCAGGCCGAGAGACAGCCAGTTGATGGACCACGAACAGGGGCATTTCGATCTGACGTACATCGCCGCGCTCCGGTTCAGATCGCGTTTCGCCGGAGTTCAGCGGTCGACCGGTACGGGAACCGGCCTGGATGAGGCCGTCCAGAATCTTCGCGATAAGGTTGACCGCGCAATGCGCGAGTCAAATGAACAGGTGAAGCAGGATCACCGCGATTACGATCGCATTACCGATCACGGCATCAGGTTGAAAGAGCAATCCGAGCAGCGGCGGTTGCAGAAGGAGAAGATCCAAGAACTGATCGGGAAGTCCGAAGGAAAAGGCAAATCGGAGCGAGACCGAGATCCTGCGCCGCGAGATGATGCCAAGAGACCTTAGGCCGAGCGAGAGAATACCCAATGCAATTCGCCGGTTCCTTGTGAGCGAGCGATGCGACAAAAGTCAATGTGACCGGCAACGCCTGCACGTTAGCCGTCGTTGAGGCGCAGTGTTCTATCTGGCTCTGCCAATGGAAACGGCGATCACACCGCTGCCTGCTGTTTTGAGTGCCACTGACACAGCCAGTGCCGCACAAATGAACTCGTCAACGTGTTCTTTCGCTCTGCGGTAATGGCCGGGGACCGCCGTATCGGCGCGGCGGGACATGCAGCGAGGTTCTGCGGCTGTAACGCCTGAGCGGTCCACCGAATCATTCCCGACAGCAGATGACGCTGCCGCCGGGCGTCGCCCCCGTTGAGTTGCACGACCCTGTCGACACCGCGCGGAGAGTCGTCCAAAATGCCGTGGCAGACCGCCCGGCACGGAATCCGGGCCCATGGTTGATGAGCCTCGATTCGTCGCCGCGGCAGTCGATAGTCGGTAATGGCCTGCTGCGCGACGACGCTTGCGAGGTTCGATGCCGGCTCGGGTTTTTGTCGGCCCAGTTCGGCCGGATCGGACCGCAAGAGAACCGGACACACTCAAGCAGATGACTTGAAAAAGGGCGCGGACCAATGCTCAGCTCGTTGGACTTGCTTATCTTCGGTTTGTTTTGCGCCGCAGTCCTAGGTGTCGGTCTGTTTCAAGGGCGCAAAGAGGGCGGCAGCGGCGAAGAGTACTTTTTGGCCGGTCACGGTCTTTCGTGGTGGTTGATCGGCATTTCCCTGATCGCGGCGAATATATCGTCCGAACAGTTCGTCGGGATGAACGGGAGCGCGGCCGGCACTTACGGTCTGGCTGTGGCGAGCTACGACTGGCTGGCGGCGATGGGCTTGGCGGTCGTGGCGATGTTCATTCTGCCGCGCATTTTACGGGCGGGCATTTACACGATGCCCGAGTATCTCGAGCACCGTTACTCTCCCGCAGCCCGGAATCTGATGTCCCACTACATGGTAGGCATCTACACGCTGGTCACGATTCCGGCAGTCTTATACACGGGCGGCCTGGCAATCCACACCATGTTTGATCTGAACCTGACACTTGCCGTGTGGATTGTGGCGGTTACCGCGGCCGTGTATACGACGTATGGCGGTTTGAAGTCGGTGGCCTGGGCCGACCTGCTTCAGGGCTCCGCACTGCTGGCCGGCGGACTCATCGTCACCCTGGCCGGCTTCCGCGCCGTGGGTGGTTGGGATTCGTTTGTTGCCCACAACAGCTCGAAGCTGCACATGATCCTGCCGGCGGACCATCCGGAGCTGCCGTGGACAGCGCTCTTATTCGGGTTATGGATACCCAATCTGTACTACTGGGGATTCAACCAGTACATCACGCAGCGAACGCTCGCCGCCCGGAGTCTGCGTCACGGGCAGCTGGGCGTCCTCATGGCGGGCGGCATCCAACTCGTGCTGCCGCTGGTGATCGTCATTCCCGGCCTGATGGCACAGCAGCTTTACCCGGATGCGGTTGCGGCAACACCTGACAAGGCCTACCCGATTCTGATCAGGAACCTCATTGGCTCAGGATTCCGCGGCTTTGTTTTTGCGGCCATCGCGGGGGCGGTGATCAGCACGCTCGCGTCCATGCTCAATTCGGCGGCCACGATCTTCGCGATCGACGTGTATCAGCGCCGCTGGCGACCCGATGCATCAGCGCGGCAGTTGGTAAGGACGGGGCGCGCGGCGACATTAGTGTTCATGCTTGTCGGCTGCGCGATTGCGCCGCAATTGGGGCGGTATGGCGGCATCTTCAGTTTCATGCAGGACTTGCAGGGCTTCATTTCGCCGGGAATTCTCGCTGCCTTCGTCTTCGGATTCGTTGTCAAACGCGCCCCGGCGGCGGCCGCGTTGACGGGAATGTTGGTCAACGTGCCGGTCTACGGACTGTTGCACCTGCCGGCATTCAGCGGCATCTGTTTCCTGAACAAGATGGCCATCACGTTTACGTTCGTCGTGCTGGCCATGATCTTCGTGACGATCTGGCGACCGAGGTCCGGGCCCGTCACCATGCCGATTAACGCAAGATTCGATAAGCGTACCGATCCGTTGATTTATGTGATCGGTTGGCTGCTGATCGTGGCGGCATTCGCACTTTACTGGATCTGGTGGTGATGAAGGGCGAAGTTTCATGAAGCACCGTGAACGCGTGCAGATGGCGCTGAACCACGAGCAGCCGGACCGATGTCCGCTGCAGGTCGGATTCACCCCCGAATTCGCTGCGCGACTCCGCCCGGCGATGCGTTTGGCCGACCAGCAAGAGCACAACCCGCATGGCGGCGGCAATGTGTATGAGCTGGAGCGGGCGCTCGATCAGGACATGTTGCTCACCAGCGTCGGGTGGGCGAACTCGTACTACCAGCCCGGGCACGCCTATGTCGATGAATGGGGTGTCGAGTGGTCAAGCGTGGAGTATGCGACTCCGTTCGGCCGCGGGCATTACACCGAGATGACCGGCCATCCCCTCGCGAGCGACGACGCCATCGCCGGCTATCGGCCGCCTGATCCGCACCGCGAGGAACTGTACCGCGATGCGGCTTGGACGCTCAGCCGGTTCCGGGATGAGTACTGGATCGTGGGAGTGACGGTGACGACCATTTTTGAGGCGGCTTGGGCGCTCCGCGGCTACGAACAGATGCTGACCGATCTGGTCGTTGACCCCGACCTCGCCTCCGCCATCCTGGATATCCCGTATCAATACCATCTGGCGGCGGCGCGGCGACTGGTCGAAATGGGCGTTGATATGATCTGGGTCGGCGACGATGTCGGCAGCCAGGCCGGCATGCTCATCTCACCCAAAGTCTGGCGCCGCACATTCAAGCCCAGGTGGGCCGAGTTCTTCGGCACCCTTAAGCGACTGAATCCTTCTCTCAAGATCGCCTACCATTCCGACGGGGCGATCGAACCGATCATCCCGGATTTGATTGAGGTCGGACTCGATGTGCTCAACCCCGTCCAGCCAGCCTGCATGGATCCCGCGCGGCTCAAGAAGCTGTACGGAGACCGACTGGCCTTCTGGGGTACGATTGATGAACAAAACACATTGCCGTTCGGCACTCCCGCCGATGTAACGCGCGAAGTCCGCACGCGGCTTGAGACGGTCGGCTGCAATGGCGGCCTGATTATCGGTCCTACTCATCACGTGCAGCTTGACACGCCCATGGAGAATTTCTGGGCAATGATCAAGACCGTAACCGGACGAGAGAACGCACCATGATGCATCCGAATCGCGAACTCGGGACAGGCGGGCACAGTCATGATTTGTTGTTGGGGCATGTTCTGTTGTTCGGGAAGTGCCGGTGGCTGAGCTGCTTCTTTGCGGTGGTCTGCATGACCAACGTTCATGCGGTCCGGGCGGAGGCACCGGTCGTGAAGTCCGCAGGGCTTGCGATACGGCTGGACTCGACGACAGGTTTGCCCGGGCAGATCGAGACGAGCACCGGGAGTTCCCCGCGATCCTGGCTCGACGGCCCGATCGGATTCAAGATCCGCAACGAAGTCAGTGGAGCCGTCGGGACGTGCAATGCCTCTTCCGAGTCCGCCGGGCAGCACGGCAATGTGTCGCACAGCACTCGCGCCGCGTTGCAGGGATTGCCGCTCGAGGTGGCACAGGAATGGTCGTGTGAAGGCAACGCGGTGGCTTGGTCACTCGACTTTCGCGGCGATGCGGCACGCGTGGCACACGAGTTCACGCTCGATCTGCCGATTCTCGGCGGGGCGGTCCAGGTCTTCACGCCGACGGAACGGGGGACGATGGAGGTAGCGGCCCGCCCGGATTTTCAGGGAACGCCCTATGCCGCCGTCGGCTGGGAAAATGGAGTGAGCTGGGTGTTGCCGTTATTGAGTGTCATGGATCCACGGACGGATCAGGCGCTGACCATCGCGCTGCCGGCCGATGCCAACATCCCCCACCTGCAATTCAGCTGGCACGCAGGCAAGACGCTGCGGATTACGCTCGGGCACCGAGGCATGGGGGGCGGACAGCCATCCCCCATCAAACTGCTTTTTTTCGCGCATGCCGCGGACTACCGGGCCGCGTTGGGGGCCTATGTCGCCGCATTCCCGCAGTACTTTCGCGCGCCGTTGCCGCGCGGCCCCTACGAAGGCACTTTCTGGTACCACCACATTCAAGATCATCCCGATCCTGTCGAGATGGCACAGCAGCGCGTGCGCTACATCTGGTCGAGCTTCTGGTTCACGTACCTTGGTGAGTACTTGCCGAACTCAGCCGAGTGGGAGCCATACACGTACGCCAAGTGGTGGAAGCTCGCCGAGAAGATGAACGATGAGAAGATCCGTGCCTTCATAAGGGAAATGCACGCGCAAGGCATCGGCACCTTTGCGTACTTCAACGTTACGGAATTCGGCGGCGCCGGCGGCAAGACCGGAGACACGATCGAGGCAGCGCGGGTGCTGCGCGAACAGTTTGCCGATGCGCTGAACAGAGACGGAAACGGCAAAGATATCCCGACCTGGGAAGGTGCCATGGCCATGAACCCCGGCAGCCGTTATTCGCTGTGGCCGCAATTGGAAGATCAGGTCCGTCGTCATCTGTCGCGCCTTCCGGAATTCGAGGGGTTTGTCATTGACCGATTGGACTGGGCCAGCGTTACCGACTATGGACACGACGATGGTCTGAGCATGATCGGAGATCGTCGCGTGGAGAATATGGCGCTACCGGTAGGGGAGGCCGTGCGACGCATTGCGGAGTTGTCGCACGCCGCCGGAAAACGAGTGTTCGTGAATCAGTTCTATCGCGTGGAGGTCTTGCGCGACGTGGACGGTGTTTGCCACGAAAACGACTACCTCCCGGCACTCGGATACCTGACGCCTCTGCGGCCGGCATCAGCCTGGCACCACCGCAAGTCTTATGCGGGCGACTTGCTGGCGTTTGAATCTCAACTGAAGCTGCGGCTCCAGTGGGCCCTGTTTCCGCAGATGATCGCTCATCAGTTCCCCATCTCGCAGCAGGCTCCGGACCCGCACGCCGCAGACCTCCTGGAAGTGTACGCCCCTTTGTTCGATACGTTGCTCGGCAAGGAACAGGTCCTGCTCCCCCACTGCGTCGAAGTGACGGGGAACAACGACGTGAACCTGTTCGTCAACCCAAAGGGGCACTACATTGTGCCGATCACGTCGCGTACGCGTTTCATTTCGCGAAAGTCCTCTGAGGTCGAACCGGTCACCGTCACGCTGCGCACACCGACTGCCAGGGAAATCAAATGGGCGCATGCTGTTTCGGCTGACGGTGCCAGCTACCGTGCGAAAATCGAGGTGCGGGACAAGGAGGTGTTGTTGACGGCCGAGCGACACGGCACCGCAAGCATGCTCGTGGCGGGAACTGGCGATGAGCCCGCACTGGAGAATGCGGACCAGTCGCGGTGGGCGTTGATCCGCGAGTCACTGGGGAAGACTCCGGCCTCGGCGCCCGCGTTGACCGAGCGACCGGCGGTCAAATCGGCGAGTCGGCTGCGCTGGCGGATCGCCGGCACGCACGTGGGTTCCGCCGGGCCGGTGCAGGTTGTGATCAATGGCGTGGACTCAGGCGTGATCGCGGAAAATGAGAATCGTGCGTCGGGCGACTGGACGCCAGCGGCCCTGCCCGATCAACCGCCCAGGATCGCCCTCTCCGCTTCCGAAGAGGGCACGTGGTTTGTTCCCGAACGCCTGGAGATCTTGGCTCCGCGACCGGACGGCAGTGCCCAACGCTGGGCGGTCTGGCAGCCAAGCCTGGGGATAGCCGCTGACTCGACGCGGCAACGTCTGCTACTTCCTTCTGCGTGGAGCGTGGCCGACATTCCCGCGTCAACGGCTACGTGGTTGGATAAGGACTTGAAATCGCAGGGCCGCTGGAGAGAACGCATCGGAGCAGCCGGCGCCTGGATTGCGGGGAGTGGCGACTCGGCAACCGGCAGAAGTTCCAGCGGGTACGAGTTCGAGGTCCTCAGCGGGACTCCCTACCGCTGGCCTGCTTCGCCTCAGGAAGATTTGCGTGTATTGGAACACCGACAGGGAACTGCGGCCGAACCCACATGTTGGTTTGCCAACGATCAGCTGCGATTCCGCATCTCGGCGCCCGACTCGCAGCCCTATCGTCTGACGCTATATGTGGTCGATTACGACCGAAATGGGCGCGCAGCGAAAGTGACCCTCAACGACGAATTTGTCCCGCTTACTTCCGTCGATGTGCCGGCCAACGACACGGCGAACGGCGCTCACCTGACGTGGACCGTAACTGGAAGCGTTTACGTTGTGCTGGACAAGACCGCCGGTTTCAATGTCGTGCTGTCGGGTGTCTTTGTGGATCGATGAGTTCCGTCAGTCCGCGGCCATTGTCTTTTGCTGCCGTCGTTGCGCGCCGCGATGGCCGCGGAACAACGCCGCCCGAAGTCCGGGATCCATTCGACGAGCCCCTGCATTCAGCCCTCGATCAGTATCCCGACACACGCCAGGTTGCTTTCAGGCACTTCGACGGCCAACTCTACGGCGTCCTTGGTTCGCGACAGGACCGTGGCCCCTTCGATCCGGACCTTGTCCATCGGGCCCGCGAAACCGGGCAGGTCAGACATCATTATGGTGAAATGCTGCAACACGGCGGTTCTGCCTGGATTACCCGCTACCAGAAGGTATCGGCCTTCGGCCTCCGTGTCCTCGTAGAATGCAGTCGGTATCCGGACCGTCCGCAATTCGGTCAGTTCTTTCTGCAGTTCCACACCCGTCTCCGCGGCGCCGGCCAGGTAGACCCATGACCGCAGGTACACCGAATGTTCCACTACCTCGTGTTTCGGGCACGGCAGCATGCGTCCAGTCTGCAACTCACGGTGTTCGCGTCTGGCTCGCAGCGCATTGGGCATCGCTTCACCCGCCATGCGGTACATGGCCCGGTCTGCCCACTTGTCAGAGTCTCTCATTTCATAGTAGGGCCGATCGAGGCCATTGCACATCACGGCCGATCGGCCGTACACGGCGCCCTCGATGGCGAGGCGGACAATGTCGTCGTCGGACTCATAGGATCCCGAACCCAACAGCCTCGCATCGGCCGCCGCGATCGAATAGGGGAAGCCGGCGAGGTCACCGAAGAAGATCGGGACTTCTCGTTCGTGATAGAGGGCTTCGGTGAAGGGAATGATCCGCGAGCCCGATACGGTGGGCGACGCTGCGCCTTTGTAACCCGGCAGCCCGATCCGTTGCGCCTCGTGGCTGATCACGCCTCCGCCCGATTCACTGAGCAGGCGCTCCACCGTCAGCAGCATGCGTCGGACTGCCACTTGGTGCTCGCGGACCACGCCTTCGCGGGCGTAGTCCGGCATTTCCTCTGCGAATGGGCAGTCGAAGTAGAATCCGCGGACGCCTCGCCGCACCATGTCGCGGACGTTCCGTTCGATCTCTCCGAGAAAACCGGGATGGTCCGCGTGCGCGTTGTAGAGCCCGCCTCCCCACGTGAACGGTTTGCCGCGCAGATCGCGCATTAGGCATTCTTCCAGTTCCGTCCCGATGGTTGCTTCGCTGAACATGCATGCGTGCATGTAGACGGCCGGGTGGATTTCGGCATCCAGTTGTCGTTCAATTTCGCGCACTCGCGCCAGCAGATCCTCGAAGCCGTCAGGAGCCCGGTAGGGGCCGACAGCCGACCACCCCCAGAACATCGGAGTGAATCGCCTTTGCCCGGTCGACCGGTAGAACCGCACCATGCTGCGGATGATCTCCGTCGCCGAATCGGCGGAGATCTTGTGCTTCGGATCGCCTCCCACGGGCATGCCGACGTTCACAACGAAAGACAGGTTATCGCGGGCCCACGCTGCGGGCACGTTTCTATCCTTGAGCAGTTGAGTCGGCAGCAGGCCGCTCTGGATTGCCTGTTCCCGGTAGACTCGCAGCGCATCCCACCAGGCGTTCTCGACGTCAGATCGGCCGGGCAAATGAATGAAGCGGATGGCGGGACCAATCGAAATGCGGGTGGCTGGCCGGCCGTTGCCGGGCTTTTGTTCCGCCGGAGCGCGATAGGCCCATCCAAACTCCAACGCGCCGTCGTTTGAGCCGATCAACAACGAACCGCTCGCCGCGTTGTCCGGATCAAGATCGTGTACCACGAGGCCGAACTGCGGGGTGTGGATTGAGATCATCGGTCTGGGGCTGCATCGATTGCGGTACAGCCCATGGTTCTCTCCCTCATCCAGGAACGCCGTCGGCGCAGTCGCCAACTTCCGGTTGACGCGGTCGGCCGTGAGCCGGGTGACCGGATCCTGCACCCACTCGTCCATGCCGAATAGCACGAAGGTCTTGTCCGGCTGCGCATTGACGACCGGGGTCATGCGGAACACATGGCGAAGGTCATACACGCCGATGTTCAGGCGGCTTGTGAGATAGGTCCGTACTTCACATTGGTTCTCGCGACAGGTGTACTCGATTTCCACGTCGAAGTCGCCCTTCACCCGCTCGTCCGGAATCCGGTATCCAAGCCAACGCTCGGTGACCGAGCCGTTCTTCAATTCGACGGTTCTCTGCCCGTCCTTCCATTCGCGACTCCAGTATCCTTCGACGCTCGGAAACGGACTGCCGATGTCGCGGGCCAGGCTGATGTAAAGCGCTCCGGTTCTGCTGCGCTCCGTGAGAATGTCGCCGGATAGCCAGGGGGTCAGTACCGAGCGAGTATCCGCGGGGGGACTCGCCGCCGACAGCGAGTTGGCGAAGGACCCGAGTGAGGCAAGTACCAGAACCGCACTGAGGGTTCCGGTGGAGAGCGGTATTCGAATTGTCATTGCAGGAGCCTTGCACGTTCGACGTGTTTTGGGGTTGTTTCCGGGCCGTGTGACCGAGTCGATCCGGACTCGTTGTACCATCGAACTCGGTGGAGTTAAAATTCCCCCGGTACGATAGAGCGGGAGAAAGTAATGACGCTTGCCCACATTTTGAATCGCACATGGTGGAAGACATCGCGCTTCGCCGCATCATTCTGCCGACAGCCGAGTGGTCGGTTGCAGGGCCCGTGCGGATTGCGGAACCGGCACGCCTCCCGCTCGCGGCCGAATGCGTCAATGCCGGCCCCATGCGTTATTGGTGGAAATGTGCTGCTTTGGATGGGCCTCGTCTTGGCCGCGATTCCCGCGGCGGCGGACGAGAAACAACAAGTCCGCGACTGGGCCGAACGGGCTTTGCTCGGCGTAACCACTCCTGTTGAACCGCAGCCGGGGTTGGAGTTGCGCAGGCAGGACTACGATGCGCTGGGGCTGGGCAAGTCATCGCGACTCGGTCCGCTGCGCATCGGGGAAAAACGCTACGAGCACGGATTGGGAACGCACGCCGTCAGCGAGATCGTCGTGCGACTCACCGAGCCGGGCCAGCAAGTGCAGGCCGAAGTCGGCGTCGATCGAGGTTGGCCGGGCAGTGTCGTATTTGTCGTCGAAGTTCAAGGCAAAGCGGTGTTCAAGTCCGATGTGCGCCGGGAAGACTCGCCGCCACTGCCTGTGCGCGTCGATCTGAGCGGCGCTACCGAGTTCACTTTGCGCGTCCTGGACGGCGGAGACGGGCCGAGTTCGGATCATGCCAATTGGTGCGACGCAGCCGTCACTCTTGCCAGCGGCCAACAAGTCTGGTTGGATCAATCGCCTTTAACCGGAACCGGGGGCTTGTTGGCGGACCTGCCGTTCTCTTTTGTCTACGCTGGCAGACCGTCTTCCGAATTCCTGTCGTCCTGGAAACGGCAGGCCGCATCAACAATCGGAACCGACGGCCGAGAACTGCATACGATAACGTACACGGATCCGGCCACAGGGTTGCAGGCCGTGTGCGAGGCCACGCTGTTCAGTGACTTTCCCGCTGCGGAGTGGATGCTGTATTTCCACAATGCGGGCAACTCCGACACACCGATCATCCAGGATATTCGACCATTGGATGCGCGTGTCGCAGTGCAAAACGGCAGCGATGCCGTCCTTCATCACTCTCGGGGCAGCACCTGTGAGTCCACGGACTTCCAGCCGCTCGTCACAAAAATCACCGCCGACACGGACATCCAGTTGGCCCCCAACGGCGGCAGGTCATCGGATGGCGTGCTGCCGTTCTTCAATCTGCAGTGGCCACACGGCGGCCTTACGGGAGCGGTGGGCTGGTCCGGCCAATGGGCTTTGCGACTCCGCCGCTCGTCGCCCAATCAACTCGTGCTGCAAGCCGGGCAACAGACAACTCATTTCAAACTGCTGCCCAACGAAACCGTCCGCACGCCGCGCATCCTGTTGCTGATGTGGGAAGGTGAGGATCACCTGCGCGGGCATAATCTGTTCCGGCGGCTGTTGACCGCTCACTACCTGCCAAAACGAGAAGGCAAGGTCGCCATCGCTCCAACCACCTGGAATTCCTGGTTCAGCTTCAATGAAGGCAATGGCGTCAACGAAGAGAACCAGTTGGACTGGATTGCACGCACGGCCCGGAGCGGGATGGAATGTTACTGGCTTGACGCGGGCTGGTTCGAAGGCGGCTGGCCCAATGGCGTCGGCAGTTGGGTGCCCGGACCGACGCAGTTTCCGCACGGTCTCCGGCCGCTTGGCGATGCGGCCCATCGCGAGGGGATGAAGTTTGTCCTGTGGCTGGAACCGGAACGCGTGCACCCGAACAGCCGGCTCGCCAAGGAACATCCCGAGTGGGTGTTGCACGCCGGGGCCGGTGATGGCCTGCTGAACCTCGGCGACGCCGCCGCGCGGACGTGGCTGGCGGATCATCTGTCGAAGTCCCTGCAAGAGTGGGGCGTCGACGTTCTGCGCCAGGATTTCAACATCGACCCGCTGAGATTCTGGACGGCCGCCGATGCGTCCGACCGGCAGGGAATCGCCGAAATCCGGCATGTCACCGGTCTGTATGCGCTTTGGGACGAACTCGTGCGGCGACAACCGGGTCTGACGATCGACAATTGCGCCAGCGGTGGCCGGCGCATCGACTTGGAGACCATCAGCCGCAGCTATCCGCTGTGGCGGAGCGACACGCCGTGCGTGGGCTACAAGGCGTGGCCGGTGTGGGATCAGGTGCAGGTCGCCGGCCTGAGCCTGTACGTCCCGCAACACACCGGCGGCGTCTGGGCTCTGGATCCCTACACCTTCCGCAGCGCCGCGACGATGGGCGTGTCGATCTGCCCGGACGTGCGGGCCAAGGACTATTCGGCGGAAATGACCCAACATGCGCTCAGCGAGTTGAAGGAGTTGCGTCCGTTGTATTTGGGCGACTACTATCCGCTGTTCGACATTAATACTGATGAGAAGGTCTGGTGTGGTTGGCAGTTCAGCCGGCCCGAATTGGGGCGTGGCTTTGCCGTGGTTCTCCGCCGTCCGCAGAGTCCGTATGTCCGGGCAGACGTCCATCTCCGCGGTCTGGATGCAGACGCACGCTACGAAGTTGAATGGCGAGCATCCTACGAGGCCAAAGACAAACGCGTGTTGACGGGGGCCGAACTCGCACAACTGCCGATCGAGATTCCCACGGCTCCCGGGAGTATGCTGGTCATCTATCGCCAAGTCGAACTCGCTCAGACGCCTCGGCCGTAGGGTGGATGCCGGATGCCGGATGCGAAGTGGATGTTTGTATTCCTCCAGACTCCAGATTCCCTCCCACGAGCCACCACAGGACAAAGAACCTGTCTGCAGCGCACCCGCCGGCCGAGGCGACGAAAGACACAATCCAGGAGGCGTAATCATGACTCGACGTGCAGTTGTTCTCGCCATGTTGTTGGTCGTCTCCTTCGCCGCTGAACAGTCGCGAGCCGAAGACGAACTGCAACGCAGTTTCCGCTCGCCGCCGGAGTCTGCGAGAGCCTGGTGCTACTGGTGGTGGCTCAACGGAGCAGCCAGCCGGGAGGGCATCACACGCGACTTTGAGGCGATGCGCAGGCAGGGAATCGGCGGCGCGCTGCTGTTCGATGCCGGCGAGGCCGGTGCGGAAGCACCGCGCGGACCGGCATTCATGAGCCAGGAATGGCGCGAACTCTACAAACACGCCGTCCGCGAGGCCGATCGATGCGGCATCACGCTGAGCGTGAACTTGTGCAGTGGCTGGGATGCGGGAGGACCGTGGGTCACTCCCGAGTACGCGGCAAAGAAACTCGTGTCGGCACAGATGACCATTAAGGGGCCGGGCCGCGCGACGAGCGTCCTGCCGCAACCGCCGGCCGTGCAGGGGTTCTACCGGGACATCGTGGTCTGGGCGGTGCCCTTGCCCGCCGACTCGCTCTCTGAGTGCGAATTGACCGCCAGTTCGCAGTATCAGGATTTCGGTCCCGCACTGGCCGAAGACGGCAATGGGGAAAGCCGGTGGGTCTCCAACGGCGACAAACCGGGCATGGGGCCCACGCCGGACAAACCCGAATTCCTGCAGTATGACTTCGCCACGGCCGGAACGGCGGCGGGCGTCTATCTGAAACCGTATCGCGAATGCGGTCCCGCGGAGGTTGTGGTTCAATGTTCGGACGACGGCAAGACTTTCCGTCCGCTCACGCGTGCGACGTTTAAGCCCGGCGAAGAGGCTGCACTTCCGTTTGATGAAACTCGTGCAAAGCACTTTCGCGTCCAGTTCCTGTCGGCGCAGCCGTTCGGCGATGGAGCGATCTGGAACGTGCAGGTCGCAGAGATTGCCCTGTTGTCCAAAGCTCAGTTGGCAGACAAAGCGCCGCCGGTTCGGCTGCAATGGGATCGCAGCAAGGCAATTGATGTAACTCAATTCGTGCACGACAACGGGCGACTCGACTGGGACGCACCTGCGGGAAACTGGAAGATCCTGCGCATCGGCACCACACTTCACGGCCGCGTCACTTCGTGCGTCGGCTCGGGACCGGGCGGCCTGGAGCTCGATCCCATGAGCGCCGAGGCGATGAACTCGCACTTTGCCGAAACGGGCGCCAAGTTGATCGCGGATGCCGGTTCGCTCGCCGGCAAGTCCCTGCAGTATTTTCATATCGACAGCTGGGAGATTGGCCAGCCGACGTGGACGCCCAAGATGCGCGATGAATTCACGCGACGGCGCGGCTACGATCCGCTGCCGTGGTTGCCGGCGCTCGTGGGATACACCGTGGACAACGCAGGCGAAACGGCCCGGTTCATGCAGGACTATCGCCGTACCGCCGCAGATCTGGTCGCCGCCAACTACTACGGGCGACTGCGCGAGTTGACCATCGCCGGTGGACTGCGCGGCACCCATCCGGAATCGGGTGGACCCTTCTTCGATCACTGGATCGACGCACTTCAATGCGAGGGTCTCAATGACGTGCCCATGGGCGAATTCTGGAAACGCAACTTCGAACCAGACGGACCGCTGAGCTGGCATCCGCTCAATAATCCGTCGCTGAAGCAGGTCGCATGCGCCGCTCACATCTATGGAAAGGCAGTCTGCCAGGCCGAAGCGTACACTTCGTTCGGCGATGACTGGATCGACGATCCCTGGAGCATGAAGGACATCGGCGATGCTGCCTTGTGCGAGGGACTCACGCGTAACGTGCTCTGCTTCTGGGTCCATCAGCCGCGGCTCGATGCCAAGCCGGGATTTCAATGGGCTCACGTGGGTACGCATTTCGACTGCAACTTGACCTGGTGGCCGATGGCCGATGGGTGGCTGACTTATCTGGCACGCTGCCAATACATGCTGCGCCGGGGCTTGTTTGTTGCCGACTTCGCCTATCTGCAGAACGAGGCCATTCCCGGTTTCATTCCGCCTCGTTTCCAACAGCGGATCGCGGGTTTCGACTATGACGTGCTCAACGCGGAGGTCTTGTTGACCCGGGCTGCGGCCAGCAACGGTCGCTTGACGTTGCCCGACGGCATGAGCTACCGCTATCTCGTGTTGCCCCAGGCACCCGGTGCGGTTCTTTCGCCGGCTACGTTGCAGAAGGTCAACCAGTTGGCCGCGGAAGGTGTGCCGGTGATCGGTCCCCAGTCGCTCGCAGGCACTGTGGCCAAATTGCGCGACGGTACGTTGGACGCCGTCGCGCGTGCCGACGGCCTGGCGCCGGACATCGAGTTTCGCGATCCGTCGCCCGGGTCGAATTTCGACTGGATCCACCGCCGCGACGGGGAGACAGAGGTTTACTTCCTCAGCAACCAAAGCGCGCTTGACGCGACCGCGCACGTGGTGTTTCGCGTGGCCGGCCGGCAACCGGAGCTCTGGGACGCCGTCAACGGAAGCATCCGCGAACTGCCGGAATTTCGCGACGAGTCAGGTCGCACCGTCGTGCCTCTGCAATTTGCGCCGCGGCAAAGCTGGTTCGTGCTGTTTCGCAAACCACCGACAGGCGGCAGCGGGCAGGTTTCAGGCAAGAACCATCCTCGTCTCGATCCGGCCCTTGAGGTGCGGGGGCCTTGGCAGGTGTCCTTCGATCCGAAGTGGTTTTATCCGGACGACGGAACGGGCGGGAAAGTGAGTTTTGCCCAGTTGGAGGATTGGAGCAC
>CAIPEB010000731.1 GCA_903863885.1 uncultured Planctomycetaceae bacterium
CGACTCCTCATCGGCGAATCCACCTTATTCACGCGCCCGAAAATCCCCGACCATAATAATCACCTTCATTTGGACGGCTACCTTCGGGGGGATTCTCCGGATGTTCTTTTGCGGCTTCTTCCCGCTGCTCTCGGCTTGCCTTGCTTCTGCCGTGCCCGGTGTATCCTTCAAGCCGCTCAAGTATGCGTAGGGCAAGCCTGCAACTTTGCGTATTGGTACGATACTCGCCGGATTCCTTTTCCCGGCATTTCTCCAGCAGCTGCTTGGGCTTCTTGTGCCCAAATTCGCTGATCGCTTTTCGCATCGATTCCACGAATTTGGCGATGTACTTGTGCCTGGCAAGCGAGGCCACGTCGGAATCTACCTTGGCCTTCGCCATGGCCTCCAACATGATCTGGCGGTACTTCGTAACACCATATTTTTCGAGAAGTGCTGAATCGAGTTTCGCAAAGACATCGGTGAGATGTCTTGGTACGTCGCGTGTCTCGGTGACTATTGGAATCGGTTTGCTCGCGAGCATCGACTCGGTTTCTTGGCTCGCGAGCATTGACTCGATTTCTCGGACGGCACTTTCGATCCAATCAACGAAGTCGAAGAAAACCCATGCCAATCCACCGTGCCACTGCACCAACTGTCGACGCCAACGCACGAATAACTTAGGGAATTGCTCCGATCGTTGACATTTTCGCGGCCAGTGTGACGCTGCCAACCAGAACATGATACGTTGCCCGGCGATGATGACATTTCCACTTCCCGTAAGCTCCGTAATCGCAACCACATCGTCTACCTGTCGACGTGGCGAAATAATCGGAGGGTCGGGGAACTCTGAAAAAGAACTCCGGAGTCCACTCAATTCCAGGAATCTCCATGCCCATTTCCCGATTTGTTCGCCGTCAATCGCCGAGTCCAGGCTCTTGCACACAACGAACCACGCGTCGCCAAAACTCTTCTGCCGGGATCCTAACGGGTGCGACAGGTCGGATGTGATCAGACTCTCCCAGTGGGCATCGGAAAGACCGTCCGGTGGATCTGGATCCTGATACTCAACACGAATCCTGGCTAGTTCCGTGCGGAGTTTCGTCAGTTCTCGCTCAAGACGCCTTAACTCGTTGATTTTCGTCGGCATCGAACATCCGGAACGAATGGAGATTCTGTGGGGCAATACGTTGTGACATCGCATGGCATCGGGGCATTGTAGGGCCCCGGTTGCACGCCCCCAATAGTTGCCTCTTGGGAAGGAACGTGCTACGTGTTCCACCGCGTGGCTGCCCAGTGTCCTTCGGCAAGGTCATCTTCGCCAGCCGTAGACCAAGACGTACCACCAGACGAAATCCATCGTGATTTGGGCTATCATCGGCCCATTCCTCGGCCCCAGGATTTCACCATGCCCCGCAAGCCACCATCCAAACCAACCGTTCTTTCCGATGCCGCAACCCAAGCTGTTGACCGGCTTCGCCGCTTCTACGACATCGGTCGCCAGGCCAACGAGATCGGCGGCGGCTACGGCGAAG
Organism: uncultured Planctomycetaceae bacterium; assembly: GCA_903863885.1. Lineage (GTDB taxonomy): Bacteria > Planctomycetota > Planctomycetia > Pirellulales > Pirellulaceae > CAIPEB01. The sequence goes on from CAIPEB010000731.1 coordinate 1,512, forward strand.
GCACGAGTGTCCAATTCGCTGAAGAAATGGGAATGTCTCGGGGACGCGTCGACCACGCCCGGACGTTCGCAAAACGCATCGGCAAGGCCGAGTTCGAGTCCATCTGTGAAATGCGGGACGCCAGCGGCAGGGCATTCGGTCCCGGGCACGCAACACAACTGATGGCCGTCGAAGACGAACAGCTTCGTGCCAGACTGCTGTCGCAATGGGCCAAACACGGCTGGACCGTCACACAGCTTCGGGATGCCATCCGCCGTAAACTCGGCAAACGCAGCCGCGGCGGTCGCAGACGGAACGCACCCGCCACTCAGAAGGCCGCAGCCGAGGAGTTGCAGCGATTGACTCGGCACTGGCTCGATCTGTACCGTGGCTTGCGGCATCCGCCCGAGAATGTCGCCGCGGCCCTCCGAGGATTCCCCGCTGCTCTGCGAAAGAGACTGAATGCCGCAGCGACCGCGTTGGCGGAGTTGCAGCGGGGCCTTGGCCGGGGCGATGTGGCGGGCGAGTGAACGCCGGGGCGACTGCCTGCCGAAATCCGGCGTGGCGTCAAGCAAGACACTCAGGTCGCACGGCAAATTGCTGGCAACATTGCATACTCATTTATGTGATTGGCCGCGGTAACAGGCCAGCAGCCGTCGTGCGACATCCAGCGGCACCCCAAACCTGTCCAGTTCCTCGACGCTGGCGAAAATCGCGATGGGGGCGGCAACCTCGGGAAGCAATCTCGACGTGCCTCCGCGATGAGGTCGCGGCACTGACCAGACCACTGTTTCCCCGCCATGTCAGCCGACGCTTGTGGGGGATTTTTCCACAATCAACCCCCGCAGACCGCTTCTGCACGAGCGAGGGATTGACACGACCAACGCCTGGCTCCCCAATGGCGGATGCATTGATCACCAATTCAGAGACAACGGCTGCGGCTGCTTGGCCAGTGCACCGGACGTGCAAACGGCCGGGTGTACGATGAAGCATGACCGCGGTCGTTCCGAGACAGTGTATTGAGCACTCGCGTTTCTTGACATGTATTCCCCGTGTGCAGCTTGTACGCAGTGGAATGCTGAACGAATCTGTGATGGCCGATTGCTGCCGTTCGGCATTCTGGTGCTCCTGCTATTGCCGCTGGTCGCTGGACGAATACGGGGAGCAGCGCCCGAAGCGAACCGTTCCACAAGTTGACCGAAGGCAACGCATGGGAATTGACGCACTCGATTTGGCTTTCCGGCTGGAGAAGCGTTTCGGCATCACAATTAGTCGAGACGAGGGTATCGCTGTGCTGTTCGATACTCCGGGAACGATCCACCGCTACCTGGTTGCCAAGTTGGCGGGCGAATATCAACGGACTCCGAAAATCGAACCGCTGCTCGTACAAGTCTCCGGTGCCGTGAACCGCATTTCGGGCCGATGGAAGCTGACATCGCAATGGGATCTGAACAAACGGTTTGCCCCTGCAACCCGACCCGCAAATTGGCGGGCGTTAGAGCAGGCTCTGGGGATCTCGCTTCCGCCTCTGGAAAGCTCTGGAGATGAAGCACCCCCGAAGGTGCCACGGAAGTGCGAGTCGTTGATTTCCCTGACAAATTGGATTGTCGAGCATTACCCGGAGCGAGTCGAATGGTTGCCGGTCGGTTGTGAGCGTACCGGAAAGATGGGGTCTCACCATTGGACCAAAGAGGAAATCTGGGACATCCTGTGTGACTGCATTTGTGATGCATTGGGAGTGAAGCCCAAAGAAGTCACACCGGACGCTCGGATGATCGAAGACTTGGGGATCGGTTGACAAACAGCAGGAGCACGCCACACGATTTCACTCAAATCGCCTGGGGGACAGCAGTTTCAGTTCCCCCAATCAAGCATCTTTCGGCTTCAGACCCATCAGGATTGTGGTTTCTGCCTTGGATTCGTCCTCGCCTTCGCACGAGTGGCCGTAGACTTCCAGCGACGGCATGGTGACGCTCTCGCCACGAGCAGTAAGCTCAGCTTTCAGAGCTTGCCACTTCTGAGGCAACTCGTGGTATGGTCCGACGTGAACGTGCTTCGAGTAGCGATTCAGTTCAAACTCGCATGGCTCCAACGACTTTGGAATCGTGGCCTGCTTGGCATTTCTGACTTCAATGCCGACGAACATTCGGTCATCTGCAAAATACACCCAGTGGTTGATGCCGGTTGTTGCGAGCTTGGCTTTCTTCACGGTCCTCCACATCTCGTTCATCAATCGCAATCCCACTTCACCGTAGCAGCAATTCTCAACGGTGGACGTCAGGCCGTACAGGGTAAACCGAATCGGCTCGCTGATGATTTCAATTTCCATTGGGTTCTCGCCGGAAATCGTGGTTACTGTCTCTGCCGCTTGGCTCGCTTCGTCGCCGCCCTTGCCGAATCCTGCTTCACCCGCAGCTTCACGATCCGTTCGATCAACTCGTAGGGGCTCGGCTGATCAAGCGGGAACTGGAGGTTGCCTTTCAGCCCGGCGTACCGTGCGACGGCTTTCTCAAGGGACTTGTCGCCAGACACGGGAGGGTAAAGCCCGATGTGCTTCTTCCACCCAGCGAAGTACACCAGAATGCCGTGCTGCTTGAATGCGGGCATCTGGTAGCTGATCGTCTCCTTCGCTTCGGGCTCGGCCGTTTTAATCGTCGTCCGCACCTTCTCAAGTATCACCCGAACGTCGTCAGGAAAACGAGCGAGTAGTCGCCGATGTCCTTGGGGGGGGGCCCTTGCCATATCGTCGCCTGTGGTTGGTTGTTCACTTCTTCGGCCAGAGAGCCAAGTATTTCTTCTGGTATTTTGGATCGGTCTCAAGGTCGATGAGAGCCTTGGCACGGGTTCGGATCGATTCCTCGTGGACTTCATCAAACAGCTTCCGAAGGCACTCGATGATGTCATAGCGGATCAACGTGCAGTTTTTGTGGCTGACACAATCCGAAAACCGCTTTTCAAGGGCAGCTACCAGCAGTTCCTGGTGCTTTTTGCCCACGCAGCCGACCTTCCACATCGCCTGCATAGCGTGGCGTGCCGTCACGAATCGCTCGTCGTTGACGACATCGAACAACGCTGGGAAGTCCCGCAGCATCCGCTTCGATGGATCACTCTTCGCCAGATTGCACAAAACCTGTGCGGCGATGGAGCGATTGCGATTGTTCTTGTCGCTGAGTTGTGCGAGCAATTCGTCCCAAATGGTGTTGGCCCAGTCAACGGGCTGCGATGTTTCGTCGAGGATCTGCTCAAATGCGGCCCCTTGTCGTCCTCGGTCTTCGCACCACAGATCGGCAAAGGTGCTGGGAACTGCTGCCGTAGCCGCTGATTTCGACGTGGTGAACGAAAGCCCGAGAGTGGAGAGTGCGTCACGGAGCTTCTGAAATGCGTTGGGACCAATGCCGTGTAATGCACGCACTTCCGACTCGGGCAACCCCGCCAGTTGCTCCAGATGGTCGTAGCCCGCACTTGCCAATGCTCGCAGTGCGGGTTGTGCAAGCCCGTTTGGGAAGGGTGTCTTGTTGCCGGTGGATTTGCGGTGCTTTCCACCATCCTGCTGCGGTGACCGCCCCATCTTCCCTCCTCGTATTACCTGCTGGGCTTAGTGCTGTGAAAACCTAATCTCGGATATATTGGAAAACGATCACGGTCCATTCTTCATTTCCCGCAGGTGCCGGACAAATTGTGCCGCGGAGAAAAAGTGAGACGTGCCAGCCTCGAAGTAATCGCCATTCTTGCAATGTCCGCATGCACGCAGCTTGCTCATTGTTGCCTGAAGGACTGAAACCACGCTGATGCATGGTCGAAGCTCCGATGCCAGATGGCTAAACTGACAAATGCAGATCAGCCGTTCCTCAACCGACTCGGCATCTTGGGCAAGAGGATTCACCGCAATGACACGTTTTGCCGCCGTGATTCTGCTTGCGGTCTTTCCTACGTTCGTGCGTGCCGAGGAGCCGGTGCGAGAGCGAGTGGACTCAGGGGACTTCCATTCGGCTGGTAAACGTCGTCCTCGTAATCGAGCGGCTGGGCAGGAGGGCGTGGACAAGGTGTTGGGACTGTGAATCGATGCATAGTGCTGGACAACTGCCATGGATTTCAAGCAGGCCATCTCGATTCTGTCGAAGATGCTGGAAGAACGCTCGCTCAGTGCCGTAGAGAAAGAGGCGGTTTCAACGGCCATCGGAGTTCTGGATTGGGCTGCATTGGGCAAGAATAGATTGAAGAGCATGGCAGAATATCGCAGGGGAAAGCGGGAAAAGAGCATCAAGTGGCCGTCTGGTGATGAAGGCGGTCGAGGAGCGAAAGAATAATGACTCTGCACATCAAGGTCTATTCGGATTACGTCTGACCATTCTGCTTTTTGGCGGAGTTTCCGCTTCAGGAAGCAGTCAGGGGAAAAGACGCCGTTGTCGAATGGATGCCATTCGAGCTTCGTCCGTATCCCAACCCAACGCTGCGGCCCGATGAGGAATACCTGCAACAAGCTTGGTCGCAGTCGGTATATCCATTGGCTGCACGAATGGGCTTGTCCATCAAACTGCCGAGCGTTTCGCCGCAGCCATACACGCACTTGGCTTTCGAGGGCTTTCAGTTTGCCAAGCAGCACGGCAAGGATAACGAATACAACCACCGGGTGCTGCAAGCGTTTTTCCAAGAAGATCAAGACATCGGCCAGATTGATGTGCTGGCCCGGCTGGCAGGCGAGATTGGACTGGACGGTGAGCAGTTCCGGGAGTCGTTGGACAACAGGACGTACCGTGCAGCCCATCAGCAAGCGTTGCAGCACGCCTACAAGACTGGAATTACCGCCGTGCCAACCTTCATCATCGGCAGGCACGTGTTGCCGGGAGTCCAAAGCAGCCAGAAGCTCGAAGAAGCGATTCAATCCGCGACCGCAGCAGGAAACGCTTGAGAAGACTTTCAACACGCAACGTGCCAACTGAAAACCGCCCTGCATCGGTCGGGCTTTCAGGCTCCGCCTGAGCGGGTTGCCAAAGAACTGGATTGCGTCGGTATCGAAGTCAGCGAGAAACTCGTCAAGCGGTTGACGAACAGCCTCGAATGACCAGGAGAATCCCGATGAGCATGGACCATCGACCAACTGTAATGTCTGGAAAAGGCAGTGAATCCGTGCGGAGGCGGCTAATCGGCGTGGCCGTCTTGCTCGCTGTCATTCCACTTGCGGCCCAGGGAGAGCAACCCAAACCACGAGCGTTGGTCGGTGCCTATTACTTCGACGGTTGGTCGGGACAGACCTACCACATCACCGAACTGCTGAAGACCGAGTTTGCCGACCGGAAACCGGTTTGGGGCTGGAAGGACGACACGGTCGAGGTCATGCAGAAACAGATCGACTACTGTGCCGACCACGGGATCGCATTCTGGTCGTTCTGCTGGTACTACCCAGAAGGTGAGAACAAAACCACGCCGCTCAACAACGCCCTCGACCTGTATCTGAAATCCTCCAACTGCCAGCGAATGCAGTTCTGCTTGTTGGTGGCAAACCATGGCGGTTTTCGCATCGGGCCGAAAGACTGGGATGCCTGTTGCGAGAAGTGGATTACGTTGTTTCGGCAACCAACGCATCTGCGACTTGAAGGCCAACCGCTGCTGATCTTCTTTTCGCCAGAGGAATTGCAACAAGCCTTCGGCGGCGTGGAAGGCGTCCAGAAAGCGTTGGAATCGCTGCGGGCCAAAGCCAAAGCGGCTGGATTGCCCGGTGTAGCAGTGGCGGCATGTACGGGACCGGGCGGACATTTTGCTGACTTGGCCCGTTCAGGTTACACGATGCTAACCGGTTACAACTACAACTTGGGGTGGATGAGCGGCGAAGGCAGCAAGCCGTTTCGGAGTTTGATCGAAGGCAACCAGAAGATTCTCCGGCAGTTCGCCGAGCGGACTACGTTGCCCTACGTGCCGGTCATCACGGTGGGATGGGATCGTCGGCCATGGGAGAAGGGCTCGCTGCCGCCCGAGAAGTTGTCCACTTGGTATCCCGACCGTACGCCCAAGCTGGTGGAGGAATTCGTGGGTGCAGGAATGAAGTGGCTCGACGACCACCCCGACAAGGCTACGCCGCAGCGGCTCCTGCTGCTTTATGCCTGGAACGAGAATGGTGAAGGCGGTTACCTGACGCCCACCGAGGCAGACGGCACCGAGTACTTGGAGGCGGTCCAGCGGGCAATCACTGCGGAACGCTGGGCGGGGACAGTCACAGACGATGAGGGAGCCGATACCTTCACCATTCGCTGGAGCAAGGAGACACTGAAGGCGATCCATCCGGTCTTTCTGAAGCGTTGCGAGATTGACGGCTTGGACCCAGAGGAATACGTACTGACCGGCGACGATCTCGTACCGGACACCGGTGGCCCGCTGGATATTGAACAGCCCACCAAGATCACCACGAAGCCGTTGTCGCCGAGAGACCAAGACGACCGAATCAGGATGATATTCGAACTGACCAGCAACGACCCTTTGCCCGCCGTGGACGACGACATGCTCGACAC